>NZ_JBCPGA010000080.1:0-5062 GCF_040914135.1 Ruminococcus sp. RTP21204st1_B2_RTP21204_210225
ATTCTCATAATCGCCGGAAGATACCTTGCGCTGCTTTGTGCAATGCTCATCATCTATTTTCTGTCAGCGAAGCTCAAAAGCGTTATATCGACATTCCTTGCGGCGACGGCGGTGCTTATTTTGCCGATATTGCTTGCGCTGCTGGGGATAGGGTTCTTTGATTATGTGCTGTTGAATCCGATTCTAATCGGGAATATATAAAGCGTGCCAAATAATTTTTGCAATTAATAATATTAAGAGACAATTTATATGATTTAGGAGCATAACAAATAGAGCTTTTAAAGCTGTTAGTTATGCTCCTTTGTATTTTATAAGTAAAACTCCGTTTATTGCTTTAAAAGCAGAAACGGAGTTTTTTATGCCCATTTTTAAAAACTGGCAATACTATATTGCCAAATATCCGTAAGCCTTCGTTTTGATTCAAAACAAAAAAATCAAAACGGAGGAATAAAGAATGAGTAAAAATACGGTTCGTGTTTATGACACGATAACCAAGAAATACGTTGAAGTCGAGGTGAATGAAACGGTTCGTACATATTACGACAGAACGCAGTGGAATATTGAAGATAATGACAAGTCGTTCTATAAGCACGAGATCCAGTTCTCTGCGTTGAAAGGAAACATTAACGGAGAACTTGAAAATTTCAAGGAGTTTCGTACTGATGATGATTCGGTTGAAAAGTGTATTATCAGACAAGCGGAATATTCGGAGCTGTATAAATGTCTTGCTAGCCTACCTGATGATGAGCACTCAATAATTATCATGATATATTTTTGTGGCAAAACCGAGCAGGAAGTTGCTGATATATTACATACATCACAGCAAAATGTGCACAAAAAGAAACATAGGATTTTGTGCAGACTAAACAAATTTTTAAAATCTCAATAAAAAACGGTTGTTAAACTCCTTGTTTCTTCCCCTATACAAGTGTAAGGGGAAAGAAAAGCTCCTTAAGCATCTTGAAAATTGAATATCAACTCTGCAAGCACGTTAATCACACGGCTGGTATGAAATCTCGGCAGCCGCATGAACCATACGCCAAGACCTCAAACGAGCGAGCGATAACTATGACGTTCAGACCTTTGAATAGCTTTCAAAGTCGGCGATGAAACGTGTGAGGATAATGATACTTCCAAGTGAGGGCTGATAGAGCGGGTGAGACGCCCATGAGATCGATACGCTGTCGATCGCCTGCAGAGTTCCGCCGCAGCGGATATCGAGGATAAATACTGCGGGAAACGTCCGAAACAAAATGGATCGGACGAAGGCAAAACGAATTAAAGTTATACCGCACTGTTGTTTTGCAGTGCGGATATAACTCAAGTGCAGAAGCGTTTTTTCTGCATTTGAGTTGTATATAGATTGGAGGAAGATGAGTTGCTTAATAAAAAAGACATTGCCGATTGGGATAAAATCCGCAAGAGGTTTCTTAAAATAAAGAACAGAAATTATGTTTATGTCAACGGGCAAGAATGCCGAAAATGCGTATGGTCAAATACGGAATCGGGAAAAATATTTTGTACAAAAATGTGCAGGAAGAAAGGCGATAAGATATGACTAAGTTCGGACAGGCAGAGTATAACGACTTTATGGCAAGGATATTCGCAGATAAGCTTGATAAACTTCTTAAAGAAAGCGAAAAACAGAATTACATCAACAGAAATACAGAAGATATATATAAAGAATTTGCGTCATCAAAAGACGCAGCGTAGGAGGTATCGAGATGTTAGGATTTGTTATTGGAATATTTATCGGCGAAATTATTGGAGTATTCACAATGTGTCTGTGCAGAGCAACCTCAGAAGCAGACAAATGTATGGATTCCACAGATTCTGAGGAATAAATTTGTTGGGTATGGTGATACCATTCAGTAAAAATTTGTGGTATCCTTGTTAGTAAAACAGAGGTGAATAATATGCCTACAGTAACGGTGATACAGCCGATCATAGCAGCAGAACAAAACACAAAGATCCGTTGTGCCGCATATTGCCGAGTATCAAGCGATTCAGAAGATCAGCTCAATTCCTTTATGGCTCAGACAAGATACTACAGCCAAGTTTTTAAGGATTCGGAAACCGAAGAATTGATTGACATATATGCCGACGAAGGTATCACAGGAACCCGAGAGGACAAGCGTGACGAGTTTCAGCGTATGCTAAAGGATTGCCGGCGTGGTAAGATAGACAGGATTTATACGAAATCAATAAGCCGATTTGCAAGAAACACCAAAGACTGCCTAAAAAGCGTCCGAGAACTTAAAGCTCTTGGGATTACAATATTTTTTGAGAAAGAAAATATCGATACTGCCAATATGACCGACGAAATGATGATCACCATCATGGGCGGTCTGGCGCAGGAGGAGTCCACTTCGATTTCACAGAATATGCGGTGGAGCATAAAAAAGCGAATGGAAAACGGTACATTTGAGCTGTCATGCCCTCCATACGGATATATCAAAGAAAATGGAAAGCTTGTGGTCGATCCTGCTCAGGCACAAACTGTTCAGAATATATTTTCATGGTATTTAAGTGGTTATGGAATAATATCAATAGTAAACAGACTAAATCACTTTAATACTCCTTGCTGTAAAAGGAGCAACAAATGGCATATGTTTGGGGTAACATACATACTTACAAATGAAAAATATACCGGAAATACAATGTTTCAAAAAACATATTCAGGCACTACCCTGCCCATTCAGCGGTATAAGAATAATGGTGAGCGTAACAAATACTATGCAGTCAATACTCATCCTGCGATAGTATCACAAGATGATTTTGACAAAGTACAAGCTCTTATGTCAGAAAAAGGCGAGATATTCTACAAAACTGAAAAACAGAAATGTGTTCTGAGAAAAATAATGAAGTGTGGGCAATGCGGCAGTACTTATATACGAAAGAAAAGCCGTGATAAGTATTACTGGTCATGCCGAAAACATGATTTGAAAGCCAGTGAATGTTTTTCCAAACGCATACCCGAAAGCGATATTTATTATGCGTTTATCAGAATATGCAATAAGCTGATAAGTAATTATACTCAAATTCTCATACCTCTTCAAACAGCATTACAATACTTAAAGCTGAAAAAATTCAGCGGTCAAACTCAGGTTATGGATATACACAAAGAAGTAGCCAAGCTCAAAGAACAAACTCACGTCCTTGCAAGACTTAAAACAAAAGGCTTTCTTGACGAGGCTAAATACATTGAGCAGACTACTGAGCTTACGGCAAAGATCAACAAACTGCAAGCAGAACTGAAAAAGCTTACACGCTCAGACGATGAGGACGAAACACTTGATCAGATAGATATGCTGATCGACTTCTTTGAGAAAAGAGAAAATCCTATGACAGAGTTTGAAGAAACGGCATTTGAGAGTATAGTTGAGAAGATTGTGGTTATAGATCAACATGAGTTGGAGTTTCATTTGATCGGCGGATTAAAATTCAAAGAAAATGTATAAAGCACATTGACAATTTAGCATAATTATGATAAAATATATTCAGGAGGCGATGATTATGGATATGAATATGATAAGACCCGTTTCGGATCTAAGAAACAATTTTGCGGATATTTCAAAAACCGTGCATGAAACTGAACAACCCGTCTTCCTCACTAAAAACGGATATGGCGATATGGTCGTTATGAGTATGGAGGCTTTTGAGAAAATGCAGTTTGAAAGCGACGTGTATTTCAAGCTTGCAGAAGCTGAAAGAGAAGCTGAGGAAACAGGCGAACGTTTTTCTTCAAAGGATGTTCTCAGCGCAATGAAAGCGGCGGCGAGAGGAGAATAATGTATACGATTGAATATTTACCGATTGCCAGACGCGATATGGTCGATATTGCAAAATATATCGGCGTAAAGCTTGCAAATCCGGATGCCGCTGAAAGACTTGCGGAGAAAATGGTTGAATCTGCCGAAGATTTGGCAAATATGCCGTATAAGTGTCCGATGTATATTCCGGTCAAGCCTTTGAAGCATGAGTATCGTAAGCTTATAGTTCATAATTATATTATGTTTTACTGGATAGACGAAGACAAAAAGCTTGTAACGATAGCGAGAGTTGTGTATTCCGGACGAGATTATGAAAAGTTGTTATAACTGAATCTAAATGCCTTGCAAGTCAAATCGCAAGGCATTTTTTTGTTGCTATTGGTAATAGCTTTTCAGGGAAAAATGTGATATTCTTGTAGTCTGAAAGGAGGCAACGTCATGGCAAAGAATCGTACAATCCCATTCGGTTACTGTATGAAAAACGGCGAGATAACAACCGAGCCAAAAGAAGTTTACGCAGTTGTTACAATATTTGACGAGTATCTGAAAGGCAGAAGTTTGTCTGAGATCGCAAAGCTTATGCAGTCAGAGAAAATTCGTTACAATGCTGATTCGGACAAGTGGAACAAAAACATGGTCAAGCGAATAATCGAAAATGAGAGATATCTTGGAACTGAGAAATATCCGCAATTGATCGCCGAGGACATTTTCAGACAAGCAAATGAAAAGCGGGTTAAAAAAGCAACCACGCTTAATCTGATATCCGATGATTTACAGGAAATTAGAAATGTTACATACTGCGCCGAATGCGGTCACAAACTTTCAAGGATAGGCGGCAATTCAAAGTATGAGCATTGGGATTGCAAAAATCACGATTGTTACAAGCTTGAATATCGGATTACAGATCAAATGATCATAGGTGCTGTACTTAATGTTATTAATTCGGCAATAGCAAATCCAAGTCTGTTGGAATCGGGCGGCGAGATAAGCACATATTCACCTACTGCGGATGTGATACGAAAACAGAATGAGATCAATCAGATGACAGATTCTCCGCAAGTGGATTTTGACAGAGTAAAATCCGAAATTTTCAAACTTGCCGAGATGAAATATGATTGCTGCACTTACAATGACAGCCCGCAGAAAACAGAGGAAATCAAGGCTTTGCTTGAGAATCACAAACAATTAAATACACTCGATATTGGCTTATTTAAAGCGTGTGTTTCACGAATTTGGATAAGCCATTTTTGTGTCATAGAGGTTGAGCTTATTAACGGAATACGTATTAA
>NZ_JBCPGA010000081.1:0-4758 GCF_040914135.1 Ruminococcus sp. RTP21204st1_B2_RTP21204_210225
CTTTATTTTATCAGATTTTTGCCTATCTCTCTTTTCTTTTTTCTTAATTTTGTCCAATATCTATTGTAGCACTACAGCCTTTTTTATAACTTTTTTTCAAAAACACTTGAAATTTCATTGGAAGTATGTTATAATAGTAAGGTAACAAAAGTTAGATTGATATGATTCAGTTATTGTTCCTCATCAATCCGAGATATAGGTGTGCGGGTCCTGTGCAATGAAACGCTGTGAACCATGTCAGGCGGGGAACCGAGCAGCATTAAGCGGTTTGTTTCGTGTGTCACAGTTCCGCCCGCACGCCCATATGTCGGATTGATTTTTTTATTTTCTTGATTGGAGTGAGAGTTTTGTATCAGGCATTGTACAGAAAATGGCGTCCAATGTCATTTGACGATGTTGTTTCACAACCGCATATTACAACTACTCTCAAAAATCAGATAAAAAGCGGCAAGACCGCTCACGCCTATCTTTTCACAGGCTCGAGAGGTACGGGAAAGACCACCTGCGCAAGAATTTTTGCAAAGGCTATCAATTGCCTTGACCCACATGACGGTGAGCCATGCCTTGAATGTGAGATATGCAAAGACGCTGACAACGGCACTCTTTCCGATATTATCGAGATTGACGCTGCTTCAAATTCTAAAGTAGACGATATCAGAGAACTGCGTGAAGGCGTTGTCTATACTCCTGAAAGGTGTAAATATAAGGTATATATCATAGATGAGGTGCATATGCTTTCCGCGGGCGCATTCAATGCCCTGCTGAAAACTATGGAAGAACCTCCTCCGCATGTGAAGTTTATTCTTGCCACTACGGAGATACATAAAGTTCCTGCTACTATCGTGTCGAGATGCCAGCATTTCGACTTTCACAGGATAAGAAACGAGGACATCGTTTCAAGGCTTATGTATATTGCTTCACAGGAGGGCTTTACCCTCCACGAAGATGCTGCAGGCATGATAGCAAGGCTTTCTGACGGTGGTATGCGTGACGCACTTTCTCTCTTAGACCAGTGCGTTGCCTATGAAAATGACATCACCCTTGACGTTGTGTCCTCAGCTTCCGGCATTGCAGGACGTGATTATCTTTTTGATATTCTCGAAAAGATAGCCGAAAAGGACGCCGCAGGCGCACTCAGAGTCGTTGACAAGCTTTATGATATGTCAAAAGATCTGAAAGTCTTGGCAGGCGAACTGCTCGCTCAGATGAGAAATGTCATGATAATCAAAACTATCGACAACAACAAGGATCTTATAACTTGTCTGCCTGACGAGTATGAAAGACTTAAAGCCCTTGCAGAACGCATGAAGCTGGACGAGATACTCGGGGATATAAATACTTTGCAGGAGTGCAGCGAGCGTTTTGCAAAAAGCACATCAAAGCGTATCGAGCTTGAAATGTGTATCATAAAGCTGTGCGGAGCTGCTCAAAAAGCAGGTGCAACTGTGCAAGCTGTATCAGGCAATGCTGAGATCACAGTGCTTCTTAATAGAATAACTCAGCTTGAGAATGCACTAAAAAATGGTGCCGTTTTGCAGACTCAACCGCAGATCACCACACCAGCTCAGCAGGAACAAACTCCACCACCAAAGCCTTTTGACCCGGATTTCAAGAAAATGAAAGCAAGCGACTTCAAGCTTGTGCAGACTTGGGACAACATTGTTGAGCAGGTCAAGCAGACAAATCCTGCCATAGGCTGTTTCTTAGTCAATTCAAAGGCTTATATGTGTCAGAATGTGTTGCTTATGATAGTACACAATGACTTTTATCTCAAAAAGTTCAAAGCAAGTGGTGATGCTACGGTGCTTAATGAGATACTGAAAAATAATTTCGGACAAAACTTCACTATCAAAGTCAAATCAGCCAAAAATGTCGCACCTGAGGATACGGAAAATCCTATAAATCAGTTGCTTGACAAAGCGAAAAAACTTGATATTGAAGTTGATATAAAAAAATAATTTTGAATATAAGGAGTTTTTAAAATGAAAGCAAGACTTCCACAGGGAATGGGCAAGGGTCCTTCCAATAACATGAATCAGATGCTCAAGCAGGCTCAAAAAATGCAGGACGAGATCACAGCTCTTCAGGCAGACCTTGAGCAGAGAGAGTTCACAGGTACAGCAGGCGGCGGAGTTGTTGAGGTAACTATCAACGGCAAGAGAAACGTACTTAAGCTTGATATCAAGCCTGAGGTAGTTGATCCAGAGGACGTTGAAACACTTCAGGACCTCGTTATGGCAGCTTTCAATCAGGCTGTTGCTAACCTCGATGAAGTAAGCGACACTGAAATGCAGAAACTCACCGGCGGAGTATCATTCCCAGGTCTGTTTTAATGGCTGAGTCAAACGCACTGCCTTTGGTACTTCTGGCAGAGCAATTTGCAAAGCTCCCTGGTATAGGCATGAAGTCCGCACAGCGCCTTGCCTACTATGTTATGTCCATGACAGACGAGGACGCATCGGCTTTTGCAGCGGCTATCACTAATGCCCACAAAAGCGTTCATCTTTGCAGTGTTTGCCAGAACTTTACTGACAAGCCAAAGTGCCCTATCTGTGCCGACCCAAGACGTGACCACACAACGGTCTGCGTAGTAGAAGACCCAAAGGATATAGCAGCTTTCGAGCGTACTAAGGAGTACAAAGGCGTTTACCATGTTTTGCATGGACTTCTCTCCCCTATGGACGACATTTCCCCTGACAAGCTTAAAATAAAAGAACTGCTTGCGAGGATAGAGCCTGAGAATGTTAAAGAAGTCATTATGGCTACTAATCCTACAGTTAATGGCGAAGCTACGGCAATTTACATTTCAAGGCTTCTGAAACCCCTTGGTGTAAAGGTCACACGTTTGGCGTTCGGTCTACCCGTTGGCGGAGTGCTTGAATATGCTGATGAAGTGACGCTTTACAAGGCTTTGGAAAATCGAAACGAAATATAAGAAAAAACCTCCCCGAACTATTCGGAGAGGTTTTTTTTACGTCTAAGATTTTTGAAAAATTCCGTCAGTGTATCTGCACACCGCTCTTGCAGTATACCGCCTGTGCAAAGAGGTTTGTGATTATAGGGTAGCTCAAAAAGATTTACCACCGACCCGCAAGAACCAGCCTTTTTGTCATACGCACCAAAAACCACACGCTCAATTCGAGAATTTATTATCGCACCCGTACACATAGGACAAGGCTCGAGAGTAACAAAAAGCTCACAACCCATAAGCCGCCAGCCGCCAAGATTGCGACTTGCTTCCTCAATAGCCACAAACTCGGCATGAGTCAAAGGGGAATGCCCATACTCACGACGATTGAATCCCCTGCCGATTATTTCACCACTGGAACGCTTCACAACTATCGCACCCACAGGTACTTCCCCCTGCTCTGCGGCAATTTCCGCAAGCTCCAACGCTTTTTTCATGTAAAGCTCATCTCTCGTCATATTATCCTCGCACACACAAACATGGTCACAAGAATTGCAGCTATCCACACTGCGATCGAGTTAGTTGCAATGAAAGATTTAACTCGCTTTGACATTGTCATAAAAGAATTATCATTTTCAATGTTGAATGTCCAGTCACCAAAGCTTGTAAGCTTAGAGTACATCACAAGTGATACACCAACGATCACTGTACAGATTATGACTTCTGCTATTTTGGCATAAGGAAGATCATAGAGAACAATGTAACTTAATACAAAATTCGTGATGTGGGCGCAAATACTCATTGAAATTGCAGTAAAAACCGAGCCTGTTCGTATAGTAAAAAGTCCAAGAACCGCAGTACAGCATACAACAAAAGGCAGATATGTAATATCATAGTAGCATAAACCGTTCACAACAGCAGTGATCATAATAGCGAAGGTGTCGCCAAATTGACGAAAAGTCTGCAAAAAAATTCCTCGAAATACTATCTCTTGCATTATAGGAACAATGATCGCAAAGAAAGCAAAAGAAACAAGAGCAACAACAGGATCTTCAGAGAATACAAAAATAGAATATATCCCGTCTAAATGCACAGTTGAAAACAGCAGACTAAGGATATATTGTCCAACTCTGCCCACAACGATTATGACCATCATAATTACCACAGCAGTTCCACGCATTTTTTCGTAGCCCTTTGAATTTGCAAAAACGACTTTATTAGGGATCTTAGTAACGATCTTAAAAATAAGACCAGGCACAACAAACTTTGCAGCAAACAACAGACCTAAAATAAAAGTCATTCCAACACCATATCTGCCATATCCGCCATCTGTTTGAGAAAAATACACAAATGTACCAGTTGTATCCGGCGCGTATTTATTCACTATAAAATAGTTAAGAAAATCAATAGCAAGCATTACCACAAGACAAATGCCCAACAAACTACAGCATTTTAGCATAGAGATCCTCTCTGCTACCTCTGCCTTATGAGGCACAAAACCCTCGCCATCAATGTACGAGTGTTCTCTTGTATCATGTATAAACTGGAATCCAAAAGAATTCTGAGGATTTGAACGCCACTTTGCAAACGACTTCTTATAATCATCACTCTGATTTTGATAAGTGGTATCCTGGGCAACGTCAATCATATAATCTTTAGTATTTGTATCGTTCAAATTCTCACCTCCGATATACTAATTATAGCATATCACCGTACTTTTTTAAAGCATGCAAATATCATTTAACTTATTATTCATAATATTTTAAGACAAAAAAAGGGGCTGTAAAAAAACGCGCAATAAAAAAAGACTGCAACCACCCTTAAAAGGGTAGGAAAGCAGTCTTTTTTGT
>NZ_JBCPGA010000082.1:0-4662 GCF_040914135.1 Ruminococcus sp. RTP21204st1_B2_RTP21204_210225
CTTTATTTTATCAGATTTTTGCCTATCTCTCTTTTCTTTTTTCTTAATTTTGTCCAATATCTATTGTAGCACTACACCCATGCTTCAAAGAGTGTGTAAATTGCTCTTGAAAAAGGGACGGCAACGTGTTATAATATTTATGTATTTCAAAAAACATAAGGAAAAGAGGTAAATATATGTCACATGAGAAGATACTGGTGCTTGACTTTGGCGGACAGTACAATCAGCTTATCGCAAGACGTGTGAGAGATCACCACGTTTATGCAGAGATAAAAAGCTTTGAAACTCCACTTGAAGAAATAAAAGCAGCAGGCTATAAGGGCATAATCTTCACAGGCGGACCAAACTCCGTTTATGATATGACTTCCCCGCATTATGACAAGGCTATACTTGACCTTGGCATACCAGTCCTCGGCATCTGCTACGGCTGTCAGCTTATTTCATGGATGAGCGGTGGAAAGGTAGAAAGCTGTAAAAAGAGCGAGTATGGCAAGATAGAGATAACAGCCTCCGCAGAGAGCAAGCTTTTCAAGGACGTTCCTGATAAGAATATCGTATGGATGAGCCATACCGACTATGTCAGCGAAGCACCTGAGGGCTTTGTTATCACTTCCCATTCAGATGATTGCCCATGTGCGTCAATGGAGAATGCAGAGAAGAAGATATATGCCGTTCAGTTCCACCCTGAGGTAACTCACAGTGAGTATGGTAACGTCATTTTGAAAAACTTTCTCTATGAGGTCTGCGGCTGTAAAGGCGATTGGGTAATGGATAACTTTATCGAGAACACAGTTGCAAAGCTTAAAGAGCAGATAGGCGATAAGAAAGTAGTTTTGGGACTTTCAGGCGGAGTTGACTCATCAGTTGCCGCAGGACTTATCAGCCGTGCAGTGGGCAAACAGCTCACCTGTGTGTTCGTAGATCAGGGCCTTATGAGAAAAGACGAGGGCGACTTTGTTGAGGAAACTTTCACAAGACTTTTCGATATGAGATTTGTAAGAGTAAACTGTCAGAAGCAGTTTCTTGAAAAGCTCAAAGGCATAACAGATCCAGAGGAAAAGAGAAAGACTATCGGAACAGAGTTCTATAAGGTATTCTGGGATAAGATCAGAGAAGAGGCAGACGGCGGATTTTTCGCACAGGGTACTATCTATCCTGACCGAATCGAAAGCGGAAAGGGCGACGCTGCTACAATAAAAACTCACCATAATCAGGTGAAAATGCCTGAGGACATCAACTTTGACGGCGTTATAGAGCCGCTTGGCGATCTTTTCAAAGATGAGGTAAGAAAAGTCGGCGAAAAGCTCGGCATACCAAAGGAGCTTGTATGGCGTCAGCCATTCCCAGGTCCAGGACTTGGCGTAAGAATAATCGGTGAGATAACAGAGGATAAGATAAAGGTGTTGCAGGAAGCAGACGCCGTTTTCCGTGACGAGATCAAGAAAAGCGGAATTGAAAGCAGCCTGAGCCAGTTCTTTGCAGTTCTCCCGAACGTCCAGACAGTAGGCGTAATGGGCGACCACAGAACCTATGACCACCTTATAGCTATCAGAGCCGTAACAACAGACGACTTCATGACAGCCGATTGGGCAAAGATACCATACGATGTTCTCGCAAGAATATCCAACAGGATAACAAACGAAGTAGACCATGTAAACAGAGTAGTTTACGATATAACCTCAAAGCCACCGGGAACGGTGGAGTGGGAATAGTTCCCTTTGGTTTAGATGTGCCGAAAAGCCCAGTATTTATGCGGGTCTCGGGACTTGGCACTTTTTGAACAACCGTTTTTGCAACACTTTTTTTCAAAAACGTGTTTTCGGGCAGATGAAATAGTCCCCCTTGGCTTGCAACTAAACCTAAAAATCGCATAATTTTAAGGCTTTTGCCCTGCTTTGGGCAGAAGCCTTTTTTGCATATTTGATAAAATTCCCTTTTTAATATATCATCAAATCAGATAAAAACAGCGAGGTGGATAGTATGAAAGCAGAAAAAAACCATATATATTTAAGTGCAAAAGAAAGAAACGAAATTGTTGCTTCCCTTATAATTCTAAAAACAAATTGATTGAACAAAAGGTAGTTACATTTGAAAATAGAAATATGGAAAAATAAATGATAAGACCTCCTGTGTGCAAATAGATAACTCACAGGAGGCACTATAGTATACGGTATTATCAATAGATTATTCTGCAAATCCCTGCTGTTCCGTTTCGTATTCGACTTTAGATTAATTTCCTTGGTTGGTGGAGGCGAACAGGTGACGGAATATGAAGCGGCAGAACGAACCAACAACTAAGATCTGCAGTGGGTAAGCCATAATGAAATTTAGACAAATGGTCTGGAGCCAGATAAAAATCAGGTTCGAAGTGATTCCTGAGGATTCGATGGTTCCAAGCAGGCTCATAAGCGGCACCATTGTACAGACTGTGAAAGTCTGGATGCAGAGGATGATGAAGATTGGTCGGTCAGTTGGTTTTGCCACGCGGAATGCGAAGTATTTGGACGTTTTGGTGGCAATGAAGAATGCACAGAGAAGCCCGATGAACCATTCCAATGGGAAAGAATGCAGTGCGTGTTTGAAGGTAGCAGCCTGAAGTTCGCCGGTGTGGATGGCGACATTATAAACGCCCATGATAAAAATCATACAGCCGGATGTGATAAGGGTAAAAATGAATTCCTGAAATTTTGTTTTTGGCATAGTAAGCCCTCCTTATAAAAATAATAAAAAATTTCGTATAAACACAAAAATGTCGCCTATCCGTCTGACAATGGATAAACGACATTTTATGTCATATTTATTATATCAAGTATTGGGGTTCAATGTCATAGGGATTTTGCATGAAAATATAAATGAAAAGTAAAAAAGTTCTGTGGGATCTTTGAGAAAGCTTTGCAGAATAACTAGCACTAAGCAATGACTATAACGGTCAGTGTTTCTTTTTTGATTTTATAAAAAATCGTCTGACATTCTTCAAAGTCACCACCTAAAACGCTAAGTTCTGTTAGAAAAGTCAGTATGCCTGCTTTTTTCTGTGATGAACTCAAAGAGTACATTGGTTTGCAATACGAGCCTACAAGAGAGCAAAGGATATTCCAAATATCAAAATCGAAGTTGGCAAACAATTTTCACTTGCTTTCAGATGAAGCAGGACTAAAACGAATAACAATTCACGGCTTGCGTCATTCGCACGTTTCGCTTCTTATAAGCAAGAAGTATGACATATTTGAGGTGTCAAAACGAGTAGGTCATAAGTCAGTTAAGACAACACAAGATATTTACGGTCATCTATTTTATGATGTATAAAAGAGCATTGCCAATGATTTGGACAAGCTCAGGAGAGGAGCATAATATGTCAACAAAAAACAACGACAATCATAACCGCTTTCGTTCCCAGACGATAGCATTTAGGGTATCTTCCGAAGAAGAAAAGCTGATAAATTCAGCAGTGGCACTTTCAGGACTGACCAAATAGGACTACATCGTGAAGCGGCTGCTGTGCCGTGATGTGGTAGTGCAGGGCAATCCGAGAGTATACAAGGCTCTGAAAAATCAGCTTGCCGAAGTCCTCAGCGAGCTGAAAAGAATCAAGAACGGCTCTGCCGTGAACGATGAGCTGCTGTCCACGATACAGCTCATTACAACAACTCTGAATGGTCTGAAAGGAGATAGAGAATGACCGAAGAAAGAGAAATGACCGCCCCTATGACCTCTGTTGGCACAGAGGTCGGGCAGTCACCAAATGTTACTACTGATATTATACCAGATTACGGGGAGAATTTCAACCCCACAGCCGAGGAAATGTTCGAGGCTCAGATGCAGTATGAACAGGAAATGCAGGCACAGACAAAAGAATGAAGCTAAAAGGAGTCATTGTTTATTTTAATCCTACAAAATTTACAATGGTTATTACCGAAGATATGAAACCTATCAAACCAAAAAAGAATGATATAATTTTTAACTTTTTATCCTTTTTCATCTTATTTTTTAATTTTGATATTTCTTGATCTTTCTCAAATAGTCTTCCATCATTATACGAGTTAATACATCGAAATAATGATTTGATTTCATTTTTTAAATTGTCATTTTCTAATTGATTAATAACAGCATTTAGTTTTTCGTCATTGTAAATCAGTTCCTCCTTAAATGTCTTCAAAATTTCCCGTAATCTTGCTATTTGTAGTTCATTCTTTTCAGGTGGAAGTTGATGTTTTGGATCATGAAAGTTAGTTATCAAACGTTCTATCAACTGGATAATCGTAAGATAACATCCCATTGATGTAGAATATGTGGTGAATATCTCTCTAAAGCTTTCAACCATATTTTTGAGTTCAGCCTCGCTTCCCAAAATACCTCTGGCGGATTTTTGAAATTTCTTTTCAGCACGTTTGGCTGATATTGCAGAGGAAACCACTATTACAATTATAAATAATAATGATCCTATGGCAAAGACTGCTAAACTAATGGATTCGATTTTTAGAAAAGTGTCATTCATATTAATCTCCTAATGTTTTATTGATTGTTAAAATTATACCACATAATCTAAATAAAGTCAATCAAATAATGATTTGAATCAGATATAGGTATGTAGTGCTACAATAGATATTGGACAAAATTAAGAAAAAAGAAAAGAGAGATAGACAAAAATCTGATAAAATAAAG
>NZ_JBCPGA010000083.1:0-4593 GCF_040914135.1 Ruminococcus sp. RTP21204st1_B2_RTP21204_210225
TAGATTTGCGAGGTCAGCTTATCGGGACGGCATTTTAAATACCCCAGTTCGCTTACTTCTTTCAGATATTCTTCCTTTCGCTTATGAGGAACAGCAGGCAAAAATTTCGCTCCGTTTTTTGCCTTTAAATCTTCATTCCAATCTTTAAATTTGGGAGCAAATCGCCGTACATTTTCATAGCCGTTTTCTCTCAAAATATCCCGAAGTCTGTCAACAGCCTCGATTCCGCCCTCATCGTTATCAACGCAGAGAATGACTTCTGACAGGTTAGAATGGTTCTTTAACGCTGTTAAAACGGCATTTTCATACACACCGTTCATTGCAATGTAGCTGTTTTTCTGCCATTCCTGCGGATAGAGTGTAAGAAAACTCATCATATCAATGGGAGCCTCAAACACGAACAGCTTTTCCGACTTGCCAAAGTGGGAAAAGCTGTAACGGGTATCTGAACCCTCGCAGGTAATGCGGAAAGTTTTCCCGAAAGAATTGGTTGAACGCTTGCTTGCCTGACGTGGAACGCCGTTTTCATCAAGTCCTACAAACACTGCATTGTGGTGCTGTTTGTCCTCATAAAGTGTATGCTGTTTTGCAAAATGGCTGATAATATCTGGAGCAATAAACCGCTGTTTTATGAGATATGCGAAAACTCTATGCATATTCGGATTTGCGACCGGAAGCTTGAATTCTTTCTTTTCTTCCTTTGCTATAGCTTTCGGAGGACTGTGGGACAACGGAGTAACCGTCCGTCCTAACAGCTCCTGCACCGCCGTCTGAAAGTCCATACCATAAAACTCCTGCATAAACTTTATTGCTCCGCCGCCTGTCTGATTTTTATGGTCGAACCATTTTGACCCACGGATAGTTATACTGTCGTGCTTGCCTGAGCTGTCGTAATATATGAGCTTATGCTCTATGCCGACACGCTCAAGCTTTTCGCCACGCACACGCAGATATTCTGCCAAGTCTACGCTGTTGGCAAGCTGTTTTTGTTCGTCTGTGAATGGGATGTAGGGCATTAAATGTCTCCTTTCCGTGTTGAAAATTTTGGTTTGGTGTGGTATAATGAGAAGAAGGATCAAGGGCTATATCGCTTGATAAATCGAAATTTGATTGGATTGTTGTTATTATGGAAGAAAAATACCAAGTGGAGTTATCTGTGTTATTGGAGTCATTGGAATACTGTTCTGATGTTAGATCGGATGGATACTACATTGTTAGAGGAAGTAATAAAATAATAGCGTATGGTGAAGACCTATCAGAAGAATATCTTGGTGAGGATGCAGTTTGGGAATTTTTGCAGTCAAATGAGTGCATTAAATTACCAACCTTACATGAGATAGAAGATGCTTCGCCAAATTGGAACAGGGATATAACGTTTAAATACATTGATGAAATGATAAATGACACGAAACAAAAGAAACTCCTTACTAAAGCATATAAATCCATATTCGGTAATCGTATTCTTCGTGCATTTCCGGGAAGCTCTAAATTCTGCGCAGAACTTGCCAAACTTGGGCGTATGGATGAATGGAATCTGTTTATAAAAGAAAAATATGAAGCCCATCAGCTTGAATTTGCAAAAAAATGGTGTAAAGACAATAATGTAAAAATAATCACTGAAGCTGATATATAAGGGCAAGATATTCTTGTAGTGGTAAAGAATTTGTAACCGTAAGGCAGAAAATCATTTTCAAAATGGATTAGGAACTGGCGAAATTATTAGTTTATCTAATCCCCTACCAAAAGGACTGAGTAAAATCAGTCCTTTTTTCATCCACCAACGCATTCTCTGAATTGTCCCATAACCTGCGAAAAGCTCTGCCTTTCCATCATATCCGAACTGAGAAAAGCACCCGATACAACGGTAAGCTTGTTTTCACTAAGAACAGCATAGGTTTCAGTGTACCCGAACTGCGACGCCATTCCGTCAGTTTTCTGAATCGACGCATAACGCTGATATTTTCCCTTTGATACAACGCTGCTTGTCATTCTGTAATCGGACACAAAATCGTCCGCTGTGATACCGTTCATCTGAGCAGCAGTTTGACTAAAGTAATGATCCCCTAAATTTTCAAGGATATATTTCATGTCGTAATCAAGGTTACTCTGACTTAAATCGACACACAGAACATCTATCATACCTCCGCCGTTTTTGCCTTTGAGAGATATTTTCTGAATACCGTTGGAATCGTCGTTCTCATTCTCAAAAGAACAACCTTTCATCGCTTCAGTAACGATTGTAGAAACGTCCACAAAGCTGATATTTGAGTCAAAAAACTCCGCAATAAAAGTATTAGACTTCACCTGTTCTTCATCAACTGTACTTTCAGCCTCCGAAGAGGCAGCCGAATCGGGTAAGGACTCGGCTGTGGCAATAGTTGTGGTAGTTTCCGATGTTGACTGCAATGGTGGACTTATCGTTCCGCAGGCGGTCATTGCCAATACTATGGCAGACGAAAGTACAGCCCAATATATTTTTGTTTTCATACGTAAATCCTCCTTTTTACACAATCGACCAAATATACAGCGGAGCGGTTAGGGTGAAGATAAGACAGCCAAAAATTATGGCTATGGGAGTCCATTCAAGCTGACCGTGTTTTCGATAGTCGAGATATGCGAGACCTATCTTAACAAACAGCAAAACCGCAAGAATTACGTCAATTACGGGGAACACAACGTTGTTTACAACCGACACCACCTGCGACCTTGCGGTAGTCCATGTGCTTTGGACTGCTCCCGCAACATCGCCGGAAGCGTAAGCTGTAGTCGACATCATTGTTGCAAAGCAGAGTGTGCTTGCAATCGCTGCAATAACTTTCTTTTTCAACTTCATTCCACATCACTCTCCTCGATAATTTTTCCTACCAGAATAGTACGGCTGTTACCCTCCGCACTTGTACAAGTGGATAACATAAGCAAATGGTCACTTTCGGTTACTTCAATCTCCTTGTAAATACTTGCACAGTTTCTGAGCTGATTATCCCATTCATTAAAATTCGGAGCAGCAAGATAAAGTCCGCTTGTATCGGAAGTTCTTGCAACCGCAAAGAAATCTATAAGCCTGACATCGTTCTCAGTGGTCAGCCAGCCGTAGCTGTGATTCATGAAATATTCCTCGTTTTCGTAATTCGGAATATCGGCAAACATCGTTCCGTTTCCCATATTGTGACCGTAGATCACGCTATTAAAGTCAGAAAAATCGCATGAACAGCGATAGTCCATAAACAGTGATCCTGCATACAAATATGAACCGTCCACCGCCCTGCGTGTGTAATAATCGTTATCTCCCGACTGCATGATCGGATAATCGATATTTGTATCGGGAACATACAGCCAACCCACAGAATCGTCAAGCTCGTTGGAAAGCTGACGTACCTGTTCGGTCAGTTCTTCTTTGGTATCCTCGGAAACTCTGTCGGCGGAAGGCTTGCTTTTTTCAATATCGACCGCTTCGTCAAGCGTTTCTCTCGCTATCGGGGTAGGAGCATAGATCAGAATATCCCGCCAATTGATTTTCTGAGCAACATCGTTTTTTACAAGAAGATAAATTCCTCCTCCGAGGAGGGCGGCTGCGGTCACAGCCGCAGCAGTTCGAATAACTTTCTTATTCATGCCTTTTTCCTTTCTTTGTGATAATAAGGGCGGCAAGGATAACACTTGCAGCTCCGAGCATTGCAAATGCCGCAAAATTGCTGTGATTATCGCCTGTATACGGAGTGTTTGTAACAGGAGTAAGCTCGTCATACATAACGACCTCGGTCACAGAACCGTCCTCGTTTACCGTGAACTTTATCTCATTTGCAATTTCGTAACCGTCCGGAGCAATGATTTCACGGAGCGTGTATTCCTTTCCTGCGATAAGCTTGCCCTCGACAAGATGAGCCTCGTCCGCAGATACCCATTCCTCAACCACATTTCCGTCCTCGTCAATAATTTGGAGAGTTGCACCAGGCAGCTCCTTATCCGTAGTAATATCACGCTTTGAGATCTTCACCTTTGTTGTGTCGTCAACCATAACAATCAGCGGATTTCCGTCCTCTGAAATCGCCGTAGAATCAACGTTTCTGATCTTTATTGTACCGTCTGCAAAAACCTCGAATTCAATATCCGTAGCTATCACATATCCGTCCGGAGCCGCAATTTCCTTGAGCGTGTAATCTCCGGCTGGAAGCTCGGTTACAATATGATTTGTACCATCGGAAATCCATTCGTCAATGATTTCACCGTCAGCATTTTCAAGCTGCATATCTGCGCCGATTAATTCCTCGCCGTATACATCAACCTTAGACACTTCAACGGTAATAGGCTTGTTAACTGTACGAATTGTGATAGTTTCGCCGTCCTCGCAAACAGTTACGGGATAGCTTTCACCGCTGAGAATATATCCCGTCGGAGCTTCGATTTCTCTGACAATATACTCGCCGTATGGGATTTCGTCAAACTCAAAATATCCGTTTTCATCGGAAACAGCGGTCATATATGCGTTTTCAGAAGTGAATTCGGCAGTATCAACTGCAAACAGTCCGAACACCGCATTTTCAAGAGGTTCGCTCTTGTCATCTACCTTGTGACCCTCTATCCTGCCACGCTTGA
>NZ_JBCPGA010000084.1:0-4569 GCF_040914135.1 Ruminococcus sp. RTP21204st1_B2_RTP21204_210225
TGTGATATATTAAAGCCCGTGGGCTTCCATATCGAGGGAATCCACGGGCTTTGTTGCGCTTTTTTTACAGCGCCTTTCTGTTTATATACGCAAAAAAGCGGAGGTGTTGTCCTCCGCTTGATGTAGCTTATCATACAGATAGAACGTGTTAAATAGCGAGCGAACGCTGTTCGCCCCTACACACAAATGTTACAATCAGAGCTCTACCTTGTAATCCTCTGAGCCTACACCCTTTACAGTGTAGTAAGCAACGCCCTCTTCAGGCTTGATGTATACTGAAACTGTCTTTGGTGTTCTGTGACCCTTTGCCTTGTAGTCAGCCTTTGCAGCAGCCACTACAGCTTCAACATTTATCTCTACGCCTGCGAACTGAACGAATACCTCGTCCTTTATCTCAGCCTCAACTGCTTTCTTTACAGTTTCCTTCTTTGCCTTTGTTGCCTTTGCTGCGGTCTTTACTGCCTTTTCTGCCGTCTTGACAGCTTTCTTTGCTGTTTCCTTTACTGCTGCACCTGTCTTTTCAGCAGCAGACTTTACCTCAGCCTTGACTTCCTTTACAGCTTCTTCTGCCTTCTTGTCAGCGGCGATCTTCTTTTCAGCCATTGTAAAACCTCTCCTTTAAAAGTGTTACTAATTACTTATCCACAGCCTCTTTAAGAGCCTTGCCTGCCTTGAATGCAGGAACCTTCTTTGCAGGAACATGGATAGGCTTCTTTGTTGCAGGATTGATAGAATCCTTAGCTGCACGATCTCTTACCTCAAATGCACCAAAACCTACGATAGATACCTTTTCACCCTTTACAAGTGCATCTGTGATAGTTTCTGTTACAGCCGCAAGTGCCTGCTCTGCTTCCTTTTTAGAATAGCCGCCCTTTTCTGCTATTGCGGATATCAGATCATTTTTTGTCATTTTGAATCTACCTCCGTTATAATTTTTTACATTGTTTTTATGCTGTTATTATAACGTATTTGACCCCTATTGTCAATTAATTTGCCCGATTTTGCGTGCTTTCTTGCAATCTTTGTAGCTTTACATAAAAAAGAGGCATAGTCGCCGCTTGATTTTTGTACTTATTCACACGTTGGAAATAGTATTTATAGTTTAGCCATAATTAACTTTCGATCAGCATCATTATTTTTTTATAAACGCCTATTTTTCGCACTTTGTAAAAATCACCCACAAAATATTCTTACATATATTTCATTTCAAAGTTCATTAAATATTTACATTCTTTTATATGTTCTCTCATGCAACATAATTCATTTTTTCAATCCGTATTTTTCATAAAAAGCCTCAACATCGCTGTCGCTTTTCACAAGCTCGGGATACATTATCTCACGAGTGTTGCGGTTATAAAAGCCAATAGTTTTCTCGCCGGTACAGGTGCTTGACATTATTTTTATCTCCATTCCCCTGCACTCCTCAGGGACGGGCTTGACAGTTTTCTTTTTGAAAATTCCCATGGAAACTCCCCCTAATATTTTTTCAAACGTCTTATATAAGCGAAAGTGTAGTCCTCGCCTTTATCACGAAGCATTGTAAGAAGCTTCTCCAAAAGGTCTGATGTTTCAGGGTGGATGGCTCTTGTCTTTTTCGCTCTTAAAAAATACGCAAGAGGTGCACCGTCGTCGTATTTGTCTTTCATATATATCTTGCTTGCGGCAACTCTGTCGCAGAACATTTCTTTCACATATTTAAGGGGCATTTTCACAGGGGTCATCAACTTAGTCCGCAGGTCATAGTCCGTCCAATATTCAAAGTGATGCTTATTTCTTCCCTTGTGATGCATCCAGCCGTAAGAAAATCCGTATTCTTCACGCTCTGCTTCATGGGGCGAACGTGTGCCTTGATAATATTTACAGCCCTTGAGAAACTCCTCCGGGGAATATTTTGAAAGGTCATGCCTCAGACCCTGCCACAAAATGCCTGCCTTATAGCAGTTTTTTATCACTCCGTGGCGATGTCTTGTAATGGTCTTGAAATGCTCCCATGCCTTTATCAAAACGCTCATCTCCTCTGCATTTCATCTTGTGACCTTATTATACTACTTTTGCGTTATTATTTCAACAGCCTGCGGTCATTTTCTGCTGCCGCAGATATCAAGTAGGGGACACTCGCTGCAGCGTTCTCCCCTTGCCTTGCAGTATTCACGTCCGAACAGTACAAGGCGGTGACAGAAATCAGAGGATCTCTCAGGGGGAAGTATCTTTCTCAGATCCTCTTCCACCTTTGCAGGCTCTTTATTTTTTGTAAGCCCAAGTCTGCCGCATATCCTTATACAGTGGGTATCAGTTACCACCGCAGGCTTATGAAAAACATCTCCCATAACAAGATTAGCCGTCTTTCTGCCTATGCCTGCAAGGGTAGTGAGCTTTTCTATGGTATCAGGTATCTCACCGCCAAAGTTATCCATTATCTGTCTGCACATTGCTACAATAGAGCGAGCTTTTGTTTTATACAGACCGCAGGGGCGTATTATCTCCTCTATATCAGCAACATCTGCGTTAGCAAAATCCTCAATGGTCTTATATTTTGCAAAAAGCTCTTTCGTGACGATATTCACCCTTGCGTCTGTACACTGTGCAGAAAGTCTGCCTGCTATCATAAGCTCGTGGGGCTTTTTATAGTCAAGGGAGCATATGCCCTCGGGGTAGACCTGCTCCAGCCTTTCCACTATCATTTGTGCACGTTCTTTCTTTGTCATCGGTACTGCTCCTTTGTTTATAAGTGCTTTATTACTTTATATTGTACACTTTTTTGCAGGATTCGTCAACCAAAATTTCATATCAGGGACGATATTCCAGCGGGTTTGTGCGTTATACCGGCATAAAAATGCGTTTTGTCATTTTTGCAGGCAGAAACAGCTTTGGTCACAGTGCACTGATTTGTCGACATTTCACGGAAATTTTACACGAATTATGAATTTATAATCGTGATTTTACTTCACATTTCAAAAAAAGGCTATGATTTTTATACAATTTCAATAAAATTATGAAATTTTGCATTTTACTACTTGCAAATTGCAAAATAGTGTGCTATAATAAGTAAGTGATGTGCGGAACGAGTAAAAAAGCCGTGCACAAATTATAATTTATAAGATGGGAGTTTTAATAATGGCTTTGAACAATGCGTATCTTGAAAGCGTTTATGAGAAGGTTGAGAAGAGAAATCCCGGCGAAAAGGAATTCCTCCAGGCAGTATATGAGGTACTGGAAAGCCTCATTCCTGTTGTAGAAAAGAGACCTGACCTTGTTGAGGCAGGTATAATCGACAGAATAGTTGAGCCAGAAAGACAGATCATTTTCCGTGTTCCTTGGGTAGATGACAACGGCAAGGTACAGGTAAACAGAGGTTTCAGAGTTCAGTTCAATTCTGCTATAGGACCATACAAGGGCGGTATCAGACTTCACCCTTCAGTATGTGCATCAGTAATCAAGTTCCTCGGCTTCGAGCAGATCTTCAAGAACAGCCTTACAGGTCTTCCTATCGGCGGCGGTAAGGGTGGTTCAGACTTCGATCCTAAGGGCAAGTCTGACGGAGAAGTTATGAGATTCTGCCAGAGCTTCATGACAGAGCTTTGCAAGCATATCGGTGCTGACACAGACGTTCCAGCAGGCGATATCGGTACTGGTGCAAGAGAGATCGGCTATATGTTCGGTCAGTACAAGAGAATCAGAAACGAGTTCACAGGCGTTCTTACAGGTAAGGGTCTTTCATACGGCGGATCACTTGCAAGAACAGAGGCTACTGGTTATGGTCTTTGCTACTACACATCTGAGATGATCAAGTGCATGAAGAATGAAACATTCGCAGGCAAGACAGTTGTTATCTCCGGTTCTGGTAACGTTGCTATCTACGCTACAGAGAAGGCTACAGAGCTGGGCGGCAAGGTAGTTGCACTTTCTGACTCTAACGGTTATGTATACGATCCAAACGGCATCAACCTCGATGTTGTTAAGCAGATCAAGGAAGTTGAGAGAGGCAGAATCAAGGAGTATGTAAACAGAGTACAGGGTGCTGAGTACCACGAGGGCTGCAGCGGCATTTGGACTATCAAGTGCGACATCGCTCTCCCATGCGCTACACAGAACGAGATCAACGAAGAGTCAGCTAAGGCTCTCGTAGCTAACGGTGTATTTGCTGTTGCTGAGGGTGCTAATATGCCTTCAACTCCAGAGGCTATCGCTGTATTCCAGAATGCAGGCGTTCTCTTTGGACCAGCAAAGGCTGCTAACGCAGGCGGTGTTGCTACATCAGCTCTTGAGATGTCACAGAACAGCGAGAGACTTTCTTGGACATTCGAGGAAGTTGACGCTAAGCTCAAGAACATCATGACAAACATCTTCCACAACTCATACAATGCAGCTAAGGAGTACGGTCTTGAAGGCAACCTCGTTGCAGGTGCTAACATCGCAGGTTTCCTGAAGGTAGCTGACGCAATGAAGTGGCAGGGTATCGCTTACTAATATAAGCGTAATATCAAAGCTATATACAAGGCGCTGTAAAAAAAGCGCAACAAAGCCCGTGGATTCCCTCGATATGGAAGCCCACGGGCTTTAATATATCAC
>NZ_JBCPGA010000085.1:0-4535 GCF_040914135.1 Ruminococcus sp. RTP21204st1_B2_RTP21204_210225
TGATAACTTCAAATTATCGTGTAAAAAAGCAAAAACATCATACTCTGTGATTAGAATTATAATCTTCGCTCATTAGTTGAGGCATATTTTCCTTTAGCCATTCATTGTTATAAAGATTATCAAGATATCTGTCTCCGCGATCGGGGAAAATAGCAACAATGTTTCTATTAAATTCCTTTGTTTTATTTATTGCTGCTAAAACGGCACCGCTTGATGCGCCGATAAAAAGACCTTGTTCAAGCAATTTGTGACAATTTATTATACATTCCAAATCAGATACCCTAACAACTTTATCAATAATTGCATTACCTAAATTTCCAGGTTTGATTCTTGAACCCATTCCGGTAAATCTATTTCTGGCAATCCTCTCTCCAAAAATCTGAGATCCATATGAATCTACGGCTATTATCTCTATTTGGGGATTTTGTTTTTTTATCCAAGTTGATACGCCTGAAATTGTACCACAGGTACTCACCGGAATGTAGATCGTTTCAGTTTGAGGATATTGACTTAGGATTTCTTCTGCAAGAGAAAAATAGGATTCTTGTATTAATCGATTGTTATATTGGTTTGTCCAGTACATATTATTATTAGTTTGCAATAACTTTTTTACAGTTTCTATTCTTTTCTCCTGATTAGATTGGTTTTTTTCGGGTATATCAATTTGATGAATTGTGCTCCCAAACTGTTTTATAATTTGCAGATTCGCATTTGTAATATTAGAATCCACTACACATAAGCACTTTAACCCTAGGGCAGAACATACGCCTGATAAAGCAATAGCAAAGTTGCCTGATGAAGACTCAACGATGGTTGTATCTTTATTGATCGTGTTTGTGCATAATAAAGATAATAGTGTTGATTTTGCGGCTCGGTCTTTCATGCTACCGAACGGATTCATGCATTCAAGTTTTGCCATCAAATGTGTGTCACCAACAGATACCTCTACCATAGGAGTGTTTCCAATTGCTTTTAGAATTCCTAAATCCATAATTATTCCTCATTTCTTTTATTTTATAGGAGTGTATAATGAAAATTAAAAGTTTTGCAGCAACCTCAAGGATAGTTGATCGTGAAAAAGATATTGCTCAAATAATTGATTTATTTCATCATGCTGAATGTACCCAAGTACATATTGTATACGCCGAAACAGGATATGGAAAGTCATCATTTTCTGCAAAATTAGCTAAAGATCACTTTTTTGCTGACTGGAATATTATAAATGTTAAAACTATGCCTCAAAATGTAAATTATAATGTTTCGGAAGGTGAATACCTAGAATTGATTTTTACAGCTTTAATGAAATTTTTCAAAGCGCAGGGACACTCAAACTTTTCTTTTGAAAATTATTTAACAAGCAATAAAAATAGGATTTTGAAAGAAGTATTTATCGACCAAAGCATCGATCAATTCATTTCAGCCAATTCATTGAAAGAATCTATAAAAAAATCAAGTGGCATAGGATTAAAAAGGTTATTAAAAACAGGCGATTTTAGTTTGCATTCTATAATAAACAATATATCTCCTGTTGCAAGGTGCATAAAATCGGACTATATCCACTATCTGTTTAAAAAAAGTCATATTCTTTTGATAATTGATAATATTCAAAATATAGATAATACATCTCTTAAATATCTCATTGAATGGATAAATGAAACGAAATATAAAAATCAAGGATTCATTTTGGAATATACCATTTCTGATGGCTATTCTCTGGATTCAGTGGAAAATTTGCAACGGGGAATATCAATTGCCGAAGTAGATGTACATTTATGTAGGTTGGAAAAAATGCGTGACGAGTATATTGCGGATCTCCTTGAAGCCCAGCTTAATGTTCATTCCCCTGATATCCACTTTGTTATCAATGCGAAAAAACATTATAAGGATTATTCCGAAGGAAATCTTTGGGATCTTATTGATTATGCAAGAATGTATGATGATCATACAGAGAATGGTGAATTGACCTCGCCAACTTTATTAAACTTGAAAAACTTAAGCCAAGAGTCACAATATATCGTTTCAATTTTGTATTATCATAGCGGACGCATAAATAAAAAAGTCTTTTACAATATCTGGACTAGCGAATTTTCAAATTCTGAAAATGACCTGGATAAATTATTTCTTGAACTGGTTACAAACCAAGTTATTTGTACCAAAACAAATGGAGATAATGAACAAATCTCTTTTATGCATGCAAGTATTCTTGATGCATATAAAGAAAACCTTTCTGATTTTGTTGATATTGACAAGGATGTATATAAGCGTTTGAGCCTTTTTTACGCAAAGGTTTATGAGGGTACAGTGACTGTTGTTAGTAAAGAGGCTGCTTGGCAAATTCTGGTTAAAATCTATTCGGTCAATAATCCGGAAAAAATCATGGAGCTGCTTACAGATTTTCAGACAAACACATTAAGAAATATATCAAGAGACAGCACATGGCATTATCTTAATAAATTGATAGAATGCACAAAAGACAATATTCCTAGATTTAAAAAAATTTATTTTCAAATTTTAAGAATATGTCGTATTGCGTCTTTGTATGAAGAAGGCTATTCGTGTATTAAACTAATGGAAAGAAGCATTGATATTATATCAGATGATGACCTACTTCTGTTTAAGCTATTGTTTCTCTCTATATTAGATCACCACGAAATTGTTATTCAGGAGTATAAAAACGTTATGTCTAGAATAGAAAAGTTCAGCCATACATGGATTAAGTTGAAATTGCTTGTTTTGAATAGCTTTATAGCACTTAATGACAAAAGGGCATGCACCGATATTGACATTGAACTGAACCAAATACCAGGGTTTAAGCATTCTGATGAATATGCCTTTTATTTACGGTTGACAAACATTTATACTAAACCATCGCAGGCTGTTAAAAATGCTAAGAAAAGCATAAAACTTTTTCAGCTAAAAGGCGATAATATTCAAGCAGGCAAATCGTATATCACCTATTCAAAGCTTCTTTCAAGCATTGGAAAGCACAAAAAAGCGATAGAAAATATAAAGCAGGCTAAAAGACTGCTGGAAAATTCAAATCAAGGCATTTCATGCATTTATAATAATTGGGCTGGCTATTTGTTATTATCAGGTGAATTTGATTGTACCGTCTGGGATTATCTAAACATTGCTGATCAACACAGTGTTTCGACTTACGATAAATTATCTGTAATAATCAACAAATTGGCGTGGTGTTATGAGAATAATGCTTTTGTCAGATTAGATCTTCTTAAAAACCAAGCATTGGAGCTTATTAATAAAGAACCAAGTAAACTGATGCACTGTACTGCTTATTATAATTTGTCCATTGCATATAGAAAAGCAGGAATGATTGATCAGGCTGATATGTACTACCAGCAAGCAGTCAATCTGAAGGGGGAATGTTCTTGCATTAAAGCGAGAATTGATGGGATAACATTCAAGACACGTCACCTAATTCCAAGAATTAAAAAGCCATACCATATCTGTTATTTATCTTTCTGGCTGTTTGATTTTTGAAGTCAGGAGTCAAGAGAAGCATTAAATAATACCTCATCATAATATCTGCTGACTATTGAGTCCCATGCTACACAATTCATATAGTATTCCAGACTTTCAAGATTTGCCCCGTTTACAAAGTGGTCCAGATATTGTTCTACGTAATTAAAAGAAGCAATCATTCCTTCGCTTGCTGAACCACCTATTCTAAGATTGATTTCAATGAAATAAATGCCGCTATCATTCTCAATAAACTCTACATTAGATAGACCCGGTATCCTATATTTTGAATAGATTTGTTTGCATATTTGTATAAGCTTGTCATGTTTCACTATTTGGCTGCGAAAAGCTGATCCCATTTGTTTTTCAAGTGATTTTCGGGGCAATATCAATTTGGGACTTCCATTTTTATCGGCAAATATATCTACTACATATGTTGTACCTGTTTCATATTTCTGAGCAAACCAATCTGTATGAAAATGATTTTCAATATGTGACGCTTTCGAAAGATCAACAATATAGATTCCCTGACTTGAAACGGAGCATCTTTTGCGAAATATCACTTTATCTTTTCCAAAAAGTGAATCATAAATAGTTGGTACTTTAATTCCCATTTTTTCAATGGATCTATTTGCTTCTAGTTTGTCTTGGAATATATTAATTGTATCCGAAGGGCAATTATCGAACGGTATTGTTATTTCATCTTTGTGGCGATTAAGAAACCGCACTTCCTTATCTGTTGATACAAAAAGATAATCTATCTTGTGCTTATCTGATAATTCATTGATGAATTGCAAGTATTCCTTTTCATTGTTTATGTTAGGCGCTTGAAAATATCGATCAACAAAATTGCTTGATGCGATATGCCCAGCTACTGATATGTCAGTTCCCCATACATCAACAGGGAAGCTTCTTATTCTTTTTAGTTGCCTTACTAATAGTGTTGAATTTGTGCTTTTAATATTATTTACCAGGATTCTCATTGCCAACCACCTTCCTATTTTATGTGAATCATCATAAAGAGAAAATTAACACACGATAATTTGAAGTTATCA
>NZ_JBCPGA010000086.1:0-4421 GCF_040914135.1 Ruminococcus sp. RTP21204st1_B2_RTP21204_210225
CCGCCAAAACATTCACATCGGACGAGCAAAGCTCGCCGATTTTGCGAAGTTTTACAAGTTCTGATAAAATGGAGTCAAAAAAGGAGGTTTCCGAAAATCATGGAGTCAAAAGTGCAAAATGCAAAGAAAAATGCCGATATTGCAGAGGAAAACGATGGTGTCACAGCAGAAAAAATCAAGTTTCCGCTGTATGTATTTCCCGAAACGATGAAAACGGTCGATATTTTATACAAGTCGGACAACTGCTCGTCTCGCACGGAGTTTATGGAAAAGGCAATCAGATTTTACTGCGGTTACCTTTTACAGAACAAGCCCGAGCTTGTGGATTATCTTGCTCCGCAGCTTGCAACGCTTACGGAGGGGATTGTAAAAGGCACGGAACAGAGACTGTCCCGTGCCTTATTTAAGGTTGCTGTCGAACTTGGTGCGATTACACATATGCTTGCGGCTGTGCATGACATTGACGATGATACAATGATCAAGCTTCGTGCAATGTGTACGGATGAGGTTAAGCGGATCAATGGTATCATTAATTTTGAAAAGGCGGTGAGGTATCAGCGGTCAGAGTAAAGAAACACTAAATTCATATTTTTTATATGTAAATTTTTATAGATATTTAAATGCCTTTCCTTCAATTTGAATTTTATGGCAGCGTGACTCATCAAGACTATTGATAATACTAACGAGTTCCTGGCTGTTTAATGTAATAGCAGTAATGATTTGGAATGGCTTTTTGATTTCTACGACCGTCTCAATAAAGCTTTTCATATCCTCCGGCACAATGCTTTGCTGCGCAGGTTCATCAAAAATGATAACACCAGGATGATTACCATCTTTCTCAATAGAAACCTGTAACAGCGCCATTGTGAAAGCCCAGATTACACGAATACCATCGCTAGCAGATGAATCAAATTTCATATCAAATCCATCAATAGTGGGCAGAAGCGATGAATTAATGGAAATATCAATTCCGTCAAAGCTTGACAAACTGCTGTAGTGATACCGCTTTAGATTTTCAATAAATTGCTTCTTCAAGAGGGCAATTTTTTCAACATCTGACTCTGAGATATCCTTTTTCGGAAGCTTGTTCTTCTGGTCAAGATATATATTCCACTCTTTAGATAATTCTTTTAATTGTTCAGTTAAGGAGACAATGGTATTTTTCAATTTTGACAATCGTTCGATGCGGTTACTAATCTCTATCCGCTTAAGCATAATTGCCTCTGAGGCTTCTGCGTCTGTGGTTGTAAACAAATCCGAACGAAGTGTATGTGCTAATCGTCGTAGCATTTGAAGCCGTACTTCGAGATCGTCTTTCTCTCTGCTGAGTTTTTCGCGTGATTCTTTGCGACATCCTAATGTGAATTCCAGCATCTTTTTTTGCTCCTTAAGATGTCTTATGTTATCTTCGATGCTCATGAAGCCGCTTATAGCTTCTGCATCAAGCAAATTGTCTTGAATATGTTGTTTGCAAACGGGACATATATCTGCTGAAATGTCTCCTCCTGTTGCTTCAGAACCGAATTTTTGAAGGCGTGCAGCATCATTATTATTACGGATATCTGAGTTTACCAGTGCCAAATCTGCATTTAGCCGCTTAATTGCTTCGTCGTAACTTGCTAAGTCTCTATTTATTTCATGTAATCGACTTTCAAAAGCAAGTATTTGTGTTTGTGTTTCTGACAGTTCAGTGTTAAGAGCATCAAAATTATCACGCACAAGGGGTTTTAATTGACGCAACCCATTATACTCATCACTTAGAGATTGTATTTCCTCGTCAATAGAGGATGCCCCTATAACCGAAACAACTATTCTTGAATAATCAATGTCTGATAAAACTCGTGGATGAATTGGGAGATTTGAAATTTCACATGATTCTGAGTGAACAGCTTTTTCAAAATCAGAAATCAACTGCTCCCATTTGTGTTCCAGCTGAGTTTTTACTGCATTAAGGCGGTCTCTTTCCTTTTCGTTTTTCAATGTATCCAATCCCAATATATACTCTACAATTCGCTTCTTAGATTCACGGATTCCGAATACTGGCATACCAGAAAGAATATCTGACCAGCCATGTTTTTGCTCAATAAACATAGAGGCGAAAATCATCTGAAGATATAATTTTCGCTCATTACCATCCGATGTACGAACTAAAGGAAGTTCCATGTGAAGGAACTCCTCAAGAAAAGTATGGAATCCCTTTTCACTTGTTGCAGAATTCTGGATATTGACATAGTAATCTTCAGATGATGTCTTATTATTACTTATTGAGTCATAATTTCCATAATAAACAGTTACGAGGTGATTGTCTTTACTTTCTGATTTAATATTTCTGTAAATTGTTCGAGTTTCAATTCCATTGCTGATTTCAAGATAAGCTCCAGACTCAGTTACCGTTAAGGTCTCTCCCTTATCCTCAATGGCGGTTTTAAATGCAGATGTGAGAACTTTGCTTCCAATTCCACCAGCACCACCAAGGATTTGCTCAAAACCAAGACAATAATAAATAGCAGCAAGAATTGAGCTCTTTCCGCAAGTGTTTTCAAGGCTTGCTATAAAGTTTAATCCATCTTTAAATGATTCGTCGATTCCATATACACCTTTAACGGTGTTAATTTCAACTCGTAGTCTATTGATTCTCAGCATCTTTTATTCTCCACCTATCAACTATTTCTTCGACTTTGCTTTCGGTTAACTTTTTCGCTAGCAAATTTAAATCACCTATTTCGATTACCATAAGATCTCCAACGACCTTTATCTGTTCTGCAAGTTGCTTGCCACGGTCAGTTAGTTTGTATTTTGCATTCTGCTGTCGTTTAATTAACCCATATCCTATTGCATATGTTAGAGCACGGTTAACCGATGGATCAAAACGAACAATCGGTGCACTACCAATCCCGTCCGCAAATTCAACAAGCTTTCTCATGTTCTCCTGAGAAATTAAGGCAAATGAAATCATGTGAAGCTTTATAAGTGAACAAACATCTCCACGGCCGCAAATTCGCATAATTAAGCATAATTGAGTGACCTTATAGCTGATACGGTAATTGTACGGAACTGCATCTGGTTTTGCGTTGAAAACAATATCGGTATATTCTAACGGAGTTTCTCTCATTTATTTACCCCCTAAATTCCATTGAACAGTCTGCAAGCCAACTTGCAATTAAATCTTGTTTTAGTTCGCCAATAGATGCTTCAGTAAATCTAGAAGAAAAATCTCGTTCTAGTTTGGAATGAAACTCATTAAGAATTGCATCAAACAAAGTACGATTCATGGTTTTGTCCGTATTCATGAGAGTTTTAATTGACACTTCACGCTTATAGCTTTGTTCAAGCCGGTAAATTTCCTCATATATCTCTGGAAAGTGTACCCGTAAATCATTCAGAATTTCCAACCCACTTATGTAGCAGTCGACATAAATTCCGACGACTTTATTTAAAGCTTCATCAGCGTCATCAACAAGCATGATTGCCTTGATTTTTCTGCGTATGTTTGCAACTTTTTCAGAATCACATTTTGACCAATTAGGCTCACTCGAATGTTCAATAGCTAAATTGAGTCGCATATCTGATAAAGAAGTACGAATGATTCTACTTATTTCCAGTGCAAAATCTTCTGCAGTTTTAATGATAATTTGAAAATCATCTGCGATGTGTGCATATTCAGATGGTTTTTCTTTTTTGGCCGCAAGTACTTCTTGGCGTTTGTTTTCAGCATGCATAAGAATTCGAGTATCTTTATATTCCGGAATGTTAAAATGCCACTCAACAACGGGCGGAACTCCAAGTTTCGTAAGTCTATTAGCGTTTTTCTTTAACTTTTCTATATCGGCAGAAAGTTTGTCACGTTGATGATCATATAGCTCATTATCAGAATAATATCGCTCTGGACAGTAACACTGATGAACAACACCTTTATTTGTAAAGCCTTCTATACCAGCATCGCCCCCTTGGGTAGCGGGAATTGCAGTATAGTTATCTTTTTGATAGCGAATACGATAGCACTGAACGCATAATTCTTCCCATGCATTGCCAGTCATATATCCTTCAATAAAACTTTTGATGCTACTCACAGCATTTCCTCCTTAGTAATTTTAACGAAATTGAATTTGTATAGTCTGGTTCTCGAGATAAGGCACAAATATCCACACAAAATTCCTTCATTTCGTCCAAATAGCGTACTATAACAAATCCAAATAATGTGTACACCTTTATTACTAATACCTTTCTATGTAGCAAAAATAGTGTATCACCTATTTTGGGAGAATTCTGAATGCTCATTTCAAAAAACTTCTTTTCTATTTGTTTGGTTTTCTTTAATAATTGGTGAATATTAACTTCACCCGTTGATAACTTCAAATTATCGTGTGTTAATTTTCTCTTTATGATGATTCACATAAAATAGGAAGGTGGTTGGCAATGAG
>NZ_JBCPGA010000087.1:0-4374 GCF_040914135.1 Ruminococcus sp. RTP21204st1_B2_RTP21204_210225
GCCTGACCATTTCAGCCCATTGCTTTAGTCTGACTTCGTTCTTTATCCTTGCTATTTCGTTCATTCTGATCAACTCCGGTTCGACTTACTTAGATAATTCTAGTTTACTCTATTTGGAGTTGGCTGGGTAGGGTGGTGGGTTGTTGGGCAGGGACGTTATATCTGCATTTTTCGTCACACCTGACAAAGCATATGCAAGTTATATCGACTTCCGAACACTTGGACTTCTGTTCTCTCTTATGACAGTGACCGAGGGCTGCAAAGGTCTTGGCATTTTTGAACGCAGTGCAAAATTCATCATAAGCAAAGTCAATACCGCATTTCAGCTTTCCATAGTGCTTGTGGGGCTTTGCTTCTTTTCAAGTATGTTCATAACAAATGACGTTTCACTTCTGACCTTTGTTCCCCTCACTCTCACCGCCCTCTCAACTCTCGGTGAAGCAGGCAACAAGCTTCTCATACCCATTGTCGTTCTGCAGACTATTGCCGCAAATCTTGGCAGTATGCTCACGCCTATAGGCAATCCTCAGAATCTATACCTTTTTGGTGTATCGGATATGAAGCTGAAAGATTTTCTTGTACTTATGCTTCCCTTTACTATTGTTGCAGGAGCGATGCTTTTTCTGTGGACGCTTGCAGTGTGTAAAAAGTCAGGAAAACTGTCTGTCAAGACAGATATAACTGCTGAAAACTTCGATACATATTCGACTAAAGACAAGACAAAGCTTTCAGGATACGTCCTGCTTTTTGTCCTTTGCCTGCTTACAGTTGCAAGGCTTATCCCATGGCAGATAACAACCCTCTGCGCACTTGCTTTCTCTGCCATTGCTGACAGAAACGTGCTTAAAACAGTTGATTACTCACTGCTTCTTACATTCTGCGGATTTTTCATCTTTATCGGAAATATGGGCAGAGTAGAGATTTTCCGCAGTGTACTCAGCAGCATAATAAACGGTCACGAGCTTTTTATTGCCGTTGCCGCAAGTCAGATAATAAGCAACGTTCCATGCGCTATACTCCTTTCAGGCTTCACCAACAAGCTGAACGCACTTATAATAGGAACGAACATAGGCGGCCTTGGCACTCTTATCGCCTCCATGGCAAGCCTTATATCCTACAAGCAGATATGCCGCAGCCACCCCCATATCAAAGGCAGATATTTCGCATATTTCACAGCCGCAAATATCGTTTTTCTCGCTGTAATGGCTCTGACTGTAAAGATCGCATACTGAAATAAGGTTTCTATACCCTGCCCACTTTATCTGCATAACATTTTCGCTAAATGCCCACACTATCCGCAGGAGGTGTTTTTATGCTTGAATTTTTTGCAGGAACGCTGGTAGGCGGTTTTGTGGGTGTTGTGACAATGTGCCTTTGTATCACCGCAGACGAAAGCGACCGTCACAATGAACGATGATGTTTTACACAGGTAAACTTCGTGATTTTCACCAAAAAAGCCACCGCAAAATTTCCCTTTGCGGTGGCTTTTTTATGCCTGTCCGTATTGACAAATACTCCGCTTTGTACTATAATAGTATCATTGTACTTTAGCAAGTAAAAACGCAAAAGCATAAAAGCTTTAAAGCGACATATGAAGTAAAAGGAGTGTATTGGATTGACAGCAAGGTGGATAGTATTGGTATTATACCTTGCACTTATGATAGGCATAGGTGTTTATTACCGCAGAAAATCGGCAAGCGTCAATGATTTTGTACTGGGAGGACGAGGTCTTGGAGCATGGTTCACAGCCTTTGCATACGGAACTTCATACTTCTCGGCAGTAATTTTTGTAGGCTACGCAGGAAAATTCGGCTGGAATTACGGTGTGGCTTCCACATGGGTAGGAATCGGAAACGCCGTCATAGGCTCATGGCTTGCATGGAAAGTTTTAGGCAGACGTACAAGGATAATGTCAAAGCACCTTGAGGCAAAGACCATGCCTGAGTATTTTGAAAAGAGATACAACAGCAAGCCTTTGAAGATAGTTTCGGCACTTATCGTGTTCGTATTCCTTATCCCTTACACGGCTTCGGTCTACAACGGCTTGTCAAGACTTTTTGAGAAGGGCTTTGGCATTCCTTACAAATATTGTATAATCGGCATGGCAGTTTTCACTGCGGTGTATGTTATCATGGGTGGCTACAAGGCTACAGCACTGAACGATTTTATTCAGGGAATAGTAATGCTTGTGGGCATTGCGGCGGTAGTTCTTGCAGTGCTTGGCGAAAACGGTGGTCTTGGAAATTCTTTTGACCTGCTTGGAGATATTTCTGACGCAAATGGCGACAAGGGTGCATATTCGTCACTATTCGGCCCTGACCCTATAAACCTTGCAGGCGTTGTTATTCTTACCTCTCTCGGCACATGGGGACTTCCGCAAATGGTGCAGAAATTCTATGCAATAAAAGACGACAAGGCTATCAAAACAGGCACCATCGTATCCACATTCTTTGCAGTAGTGGTAGCAGGCGGCTGTTACTTCCTTGGAGGCTTCGGCAGACTTTTTGTCAAGAGCGCTGACGGACTTCCGGAGGGCGGTTTTGACGGAATAGTTCCGACTATGATGGAAAAGCTTCCTTCACTGCTTTTCGGACTTGTTATCGTTCTTGTGCTTTCGGCTTCAATGTCAACACTTTCATCGCTTGTGCTTACATCAAGCTCCACTTTGACTATCGACCTTATCAAGCCTATAATGAAAGAAAAAATGGACGAGAAAAAACAGCTTATCACAATGAGAATTTTCATTGCCGTATTTCTTATCATCTCAGTTGTGCTTGCAATAATCACTCTTAAAAATCCACAGACAGTAATTTCAACTCTCATGTCTATCTCATGGGGCGCACTTGCAGGAGCATTTCTTGCGCCGTTTATGTACGGACTTTTCTGGAAGGGCGTAACAAAGGCGGCTTGCATGGCAAGCTTTATCGCAGGAGTAGGCATAACGGTCGTACACATGGCATACTACACCCTTGCAGGTCACACAGGCACACTTTGGGGCATAAACCTTGCCTCACCTATCAACGCAGGCGCATTTGCGATGCTTTTCGGACTTGTTCTTGTACCTATCGTTAGCCTTATCACAAGGCAGAGCGACGCTGACAAGGCTCATGCTGAAAAGGTGTTCGAGTGTTATAATGACAGCGAGATATGATTTCACATCGCTTACATAATTGAAACGCAGACAGGGACGGACTTTGTTCGTTCCTGTTTTTTTGTGCGGATAATGCAAATGATATAGTGAGCGAAACGACAAAACAAGCGGGCGAACGGTGTTCGCCCCTACGATTTTGTTGCCGTGGGTTTTAGCCTTTTTTATTCAATTTTCAAGTTGCATTCGGAGTATGACACTGGGTATTATGCCCTAGGTTTTGTATACACAAAATATCACAATGCACGCCCACGTCCTGATACAAGTACTCTACAGCCTGTTCCAGAATCTCTCATCGTATTCACTAAGTCACAGGGCTTGTACGTGCCCGCAAGTATCTAAGACGCCTTCTACTTATCCCTGAAAAATGCTCTTTTTGTTGCATAAAAAATGCAACAATTAATGGATTATTGCCAAATTAAATCATAAATCATTTGTTTGCACAAATTGACCACATGAATTTTGTATAATATCCACTGTAGGGGCGAACAGTGTTCGCCCGTTTTCCTACCTGAACTAACTTTTTGGGGTCCACATTATTAATGTGTATACAGACAGCAAAAAGTTCCATAAAACACCGTTCAACACCTGAACGCATTTTATGGAACTCTTTTCAGATTATAAATTTCTTCGCCTTGTTTACAATACTGCGGTCGTTTTCGTAAGACAGGACCTGTCCTGCCCTGCCGATCTCGACCCAGCGTATGTCTGCGATCTCCTCTTCCTGAGGAGTGTAGTCGGTGTTCTTTGCTTTGCCGATAAAGTAGACAACGATCTTCTGCGTGTCCTTCCTTGGTGAATAGGACACTATCTCCCGAAACGTGGTATCAAGATTTACGTCTATCCCCGTTTCCTCCATGATCTCACGCTTGGCAGTTTCTTCCTCTGTTTCATCGCCCTCAACGTGACCCTTTGGGAATGACCAATGACCGCTGTTGATATGCTTTATCAGCAGTATCTCGGTGTTGCCGTGATACTTTCTGTAAACGATAGCACCGCAGGATTTTTCATGCAGCATCATTTTTCCTTTCCGGAGCTTAGCCCCAATATTTACTCATTGATTTAATTATATCACAACAGCCCTCATTTGTCTATACCCTTTAATAAATATACTCCCATTTTGTGCATATTCCACAAATCAGGTAAAATAAAAAAAGGGGCTGTAAAAAAAGTCCCCAAGAAAAAAGGCTGCGATCTTGCCAAAAAGCAAGACAGCAGTCTTTTTT
>NZ_JBCPGA010000088.1:0-3676 GCF_040914135.1 Ruminococcus sp. RTP21204st1_B2_RTP21204_210225
GATAACTATAAATTATCGGAGGTTAAAAAATGAAGGCAAGCATCATAATTTCAACAAACAGCAACCGTACACTTTTTGAAAACTTTTTATTTCATTTATCACAATATCCCACTATAAATGAATATGAGATAATTGTTATCAATGACGGCGGAGAATACTCCATAAGTGAAGAGCAGTATAAAGACCTCGGACTTAATTGCGTTCATAAGATCGACCTTTCAGAAAAGCAAGGTTACGGCGCTGCAAATAATATCGCTACACAAAGCGCCAATTGTGACTATTTGATTTTTATGAATGACGATATAATACTAAAACCCGATTGTCTTGAAAAAATGCTGTCTGTATTGAAAAGAGATGATGTTTCGGCTGTACAGCCTAAATTGATATATCCGCAGAGTAATTTGGTACAAAGTACAGGACATATTTTTACTAAATTTACAAATGCCCACGCTCTCGAAAATGCACACATTGATTCAAGAATAGTAAATAAAAGCGGCGAAAGACAAGCGCTGACGACTGCCCTATGCGCAACGAAAAAGACTTCATTTTCAAAAATGGGAAAATTCAGTGCAGAATATTACAATGCATGGGAGGGTATGGAATATACATTAAAGCTCACATATAATGGTGAAAAGTGCTGGTATGCTCATGAGGCTGAGGCTTATCATATTAGAGGTGGGGCAAGGAATCAATATGAACTTAATGAGGAAGCTCAATCAGCTATCTTTTGGTCAAAATGGAGCAAAAATATTAAGGAGGATCTTCATAATATTATTTCCGCTCAACTTACCTCGAGTGAATTAAGCAATTATGTTGTATTGAATTTCTCAAAACTGCCTAATCCAGCGCCTATACTGGAAGCCTGCGGTATTCAGGTCGATAATATGGTTTCGTACACCTATATTTCAGGAGCAAAATCGTTAGATTTCTTTCGGTGTCTTCCAAATGCTTTTTGCAGATATGACGCCGATATTATATATTTTACTAATAATTATACTCAGGTAAAAAATAATCTTTTGTGGTTCAAATACGAAAAAAGAAAAAATGACTTGATAATAGATTTATCAGGTAATGTGCTGTCTGTTCGATCGCTTGTCACAAAATAAGATAAATGTTACCACAAACGTGGTTCTATATTGATCTTTTTCTTAGCAGCAGTGTCAAATGTAATAATATGCTTTGCTCGATAATCTTTTGCGATGCCGTGTTTTTTCGCATTTGAGCTGTTTATTACAGACAATAATGCACAGAATAAGTTGTTATAAAGCATTTCAACTCTTGGATTGTCGTTAAAATCGCAACTGCCTTTAACATAGTTCAGACATTTACTGCTTACTTCTGTATTTCCCAAAGCAAGATAGCATGCTGACAGTTTCAGGTTACATTTTATCAGCATACTTGTGTAACCGTTTATTCTGACTTGAGTAACTGCTGATTCTAAATTTTGAATATCGGGTTCATTACCTTTTTCATATTCAGTAATAAAATCTACATACGCAAGTTCAACATTACAATCAAGATATCTGCGATTTTCATTGCCCTTTTCATGTATTTTTTCAAGAAGTTCATGAGATTGTTTTAATCTGCATTCTGCCTTTTTAAGGTCTTTGGCATAAAGTCCTCTAGCACTATCCATATAAGCAAACGCTTTATAGTTCATATAATTATCCGAATTGATGCTTTTTATATATTTATCAAAAGTTTTTTCCGCATTTTCATAATCGCCAATAAGATACTGGGTCACCATTTTGCGGTTTAGGCAGTTATAATATGCGTACAAAGCCCTTTCACCATTGTTGCTCAAAAGAATCTTTGAATGTTTTTCCAGCATTTTGTCGATATCATCTACAAGAGTATCTACATCAAGACTCCAAAAGCGAAGATTAAATAATTCCGTTTGTGCTTCTAAGATCTTCTTTTCTCTTTTCGGATCATCATTATCGGAAGCCTGTGCTGCTATTGTAAAGAACTTTTTAGACTGCATTAAGGAATCACAATGATTTAAGCTGTCTGCATATTTAAATACTTCATATAAATTCTGATCTTTTAAGTCTATGTTTTGAAATATAATATCATATAAACACTTAGCTCTAAAAAAGTCAGATTTATTATAATACTCATTTGCTTTTTTTTGAAGTTGTGCTAAAACGTCATCTTTTTCGTCTACATTATTATTTTGCAACTTATCGATCAGTTCAAGCACGTTCGTGTTTTCATTTTCTGGCTTATCCGCTGTCTTATCATCTATTTTCCTGCTTAGTATGACTATTGAAGAATTGTACTGCATCTTAAAAGAAGCAAGCTGATGTTCCAGCAATTTCAAAATATCAAAAGATGTACTATTCGATATTTCAACAAAAATAATCGATCTATCTGGTACACTGTATTTATCAATCGTATATTTTTTCGAGTTTATTGAAAGATCTTTTATTGTATCGACAGCATAAATAGGGTCAGCAGCACCAATAAGAATTTTGCTCAGATATGTAGGACAATAGTTCAAAGTACTGTTTATTGCTTCCTCAATTGTTTCCTGTTCACCTTGATCGTTATAAATTCCAAATATGAGTAAGGCAAGTATTTTACACAATTCAACAGCATTCTCGCAATAAGAATCGTTAAAATGAAAATAGAAAAATCTTTGATCTTTTTCTGAAATAAGAGTAATATCGTTTCTGGATATCCCTGTAACATTAACTACTGAATTAACATTTGGGTGTAAAGAATCATTATGCTCTTTTTCAATTTTGACTATTTCTTCAATTAGTTTTTTATCAATAACAGGTGATTCTTTTATGGTAATACTGCACGTATAAGTTGAAATTTCATTTATTTTTACTTTAATTTCACTGTTGCCTGAATATTGACTATGATCTCCGTTACCTGATATAGTGATTTGATTATATCCTTGCTTTGCAATGATTTCAATGGTTTTTGCAGTTATATCTTTTGAGGTTCCTGATTTATCTGACAGATTTTCATAGGAAACTGAGTTTATATTGAAACAATTCGGTACAGATATTCTAACATTGCTGTCTGACTTCAAGAAAAAAGTGATAAGGATATTATATGGAACATGATACGAAAGTTCATTTTTTGGTTCAAGTATATTATACATATCAAAAACCTGTATTATACAATAATCACTTTTGCTGATTCCACTGAACTTTGCAGGCTTTATAATTTTGGAATTCAGATCTACATCTTTAACTCCAAAATTATAAAAATCCCCTTCGTGTGTTTTTAGCCATTCATTAACAAGATATCCGTTAACAAAAATGATTTTACTGATCATATTTTTGATGCCTACCAAATGGCGTGCCCTGACTACATATTGAAGAGAAATCCAACCGCTTGTTACAAGTATTAATTCATCTACATCATTTTTCAGAATAGCGGATAATAAAGTAGGATCCCATCTGCCTTTAGATACAGCTGTCGAATCTTCTTCAGTTTGTTTAGCTTCTCCCCATTTGCTCAGATCATCAACCACTGCCTCAAAATCTCTGTTATAATCACCAACAGCTTTTGTTATTTTCCAATTATAATCAGGAAAAATGGATCTCGCATAATTTGCTGCAAGCACCTCAAACTCTCTGGGGGTTAGTTCATTTATGTTGGCCATTGATTTTTTCTCTCCGAATATTGTGTTAGTATTTGATAATTTATAGTTATC
>NZ_JBCPGA010000089.1:0-3581 GCF_040914135.1 Ruminococcus sp. RTP21204st1_B2_RTP21204_210225
CCGTTTTGTTATGAAAAAAATTCACAAAGTTTTAAAGGCTGTTTTGTCTATTGTCACGAATTTAAGTGACGATGATAGAACAGCCTTTTTTTCATTTGTAGAAAAAGGAGGAATATATAATGTATTACGATCACAAGAAAGTAGAATGGCTGAAAGAACGGTATCCCGAAGGGACTCGCATCTGCCTTGACAGAATGAACGATGACCCGTTCCCTGTTGAGTCCGGTACTCTTGGAAAGGTCGATCACGTTGATGACATCGGCACTGTGCATTGCGTTTTTGATAACGGAAGAACGCTCGGAGTTATCCCTGGTGTGGACGATTTCCATATCGTAAGTGAAGATAGTGAGCAAACAGAAGATGAAGAAATGAATATGTCAATGTAACGGTTAAGTTTTGAAAAAGACTTAGCCGTTTTTTTATTGAAAAAATCGGAAAGGAGATGATTCGTACTGATAAAATATTTCGATATCTTTGCAGGTATCGGCGGATTTCGCTCAGGACTTGAAAAAGCAGGCGGATTCAAGTGCGTCGGATACTGCGAGATAGATAAGTATGCAAAGAAAGCATACGAAACGTTGTACGATACAAGAAACGAGGTGTATTACGATGACGCAAGAAAGATCGACCCAAACGAACTGCCTGATCTCGACCTTATATGCGGAGGATTCCCTTGCCAAAGCTTTTCGATCGCTGGAAAACGAAAAGGATTCAGCGATACCCGAGGAACTCTCTTCTTTGAGATCGCCAGGATTGCCGCCATTAAAAAACCTAAGTATCTGCTCCTTGAAAACGTACCCGGTCTCCTATCGCTTAACGGGGGCAGGACGTTTGCGACCATCCTCGGTACGTTGGATGAATTGGGGTACGATGTCGTATGGGAAGTGCTTAACAGCGCAAATTTTGGAGTTGCCCAGTCAAGAAAAAGAGTGTTCATTGTCGGATTTCATAGAGAAAAGTGTTCCGGAAAAGTATTGTCTTTCACAGACGCAAATCCAAAAACTCTTGTCAAAAGAATTTCAGGCAGAGAGGGAAACAGAGTATATTCAGCAGACGGACTGAGCATAACCCTTACAAGTCAAGCAGGCGGTTTTGGAGGAAAAACAGGTCTTTATGAGATAATCGGCCTGCCGATAAAATCAAAAACTAAGTCAGGCTATCAGATAGCTCTGCCCGGTGACAGTATTGACCTTGCATACCCAAATATGAATTCAAGGCGTGGGAGAGTGGGAAAGGAGATAGCTCATACCCTTACAACAGGCTGTAATCAGGGATATTACGCATTGGGGATAGATATGAATCCTGAGCCGAAAGTCACAGAGCTTGCAAGATGTATAACCGCAAGACAGGACAGCGGTATTGGTCATCACAAAGGCGAAAAATCCGGAGTTGTCCTCATAACAGACCCGATAGCCGTGCTTACTCCCGAAAAGGAAAAAGTCCGTCAGCAAGGCAGAAGATTTAAACTTCCAAACGAGCCTATGTTTACTTTGACCGTTACCGACAGACACGGGGTTGTGTACTGCGGGTATATCAGAAAGCTTATGCCGTTGGAGTGCTGGCGGCTGCAGGGCTTTACCGATGAGCAGTTCAACAAGGTCAAAGCCACAGGAATGTCCGACGCTCAGCTTTACAAGCAGGCAGGCAACGCAGTAACTACAAATGTTGTGGAGGCGGTTGCAAGAATAATTTTAGAAACGGAAAAAGGAGAAAACGCATGAGCAATGTGATAAAGATTTTTGAGAATGATGAATTTGGTTCTTTAAGAACGTTAACAGATGAACACGGAAGGACCATGTTCTGCGGAAAGGACGTAGCTTCTGCATTGGGCTACAGCAATACAAAAGACGCAATAAGACGGCATTGTAGGTGGGGCGTGAAACACGACCTACCGCATCCGCAGTCTCCTGCCAGGACTATCGAAATGGTTTTTATTCCCGAGGGAGATGTGTATAGACTGATATCACATTCAAGGCTCCCTTCCGCTGAGAAATTTGAAAGCTGGATATTTGATGAAGTATTGCCGACTATCCGCAGAACAGGAGGCTATGTGGCAAGCGAGGATATGTTCATAGAAAACTACCTCCCGTTTCTCGACGAGCCGTACCGTGACCTGTTCAGACTTCAGATGACGGCTATCGAAAAGCTGAACGAGCGTATCAGACACGATCAGCCTTTGGTGGAGTTTGCAAATCAGGTGGCAGGAACAGATAACCTAATCGACATGAACGCTATGGCAAAGCTTGCGAGAGCCGAAAATATCTCCGTCGGTAGAAACAAGCTGTACAGCTGGCTCAAAAGAACGGGTGTACTGATGTCAAACAATCTGCCATATCAGAGATATATCGACAGAGGATATTTTGCGGTCAAGGAGTCGGTATTCGAGGTCAATGGTCTGAAAAAGACTTATCGGCAGACGTTTGTGACGGGAAAAGGTCAGCTTTTTATCATAGGTCTGCTGAGAAAATATTACGGAAAGGAGATGTCGTGATGCCCAAAAAGCCAAAATGTCCGCTGATAGGTCAGGACGGAAATATATTCAATCTTATGGGCATTGCTTCAAAAACGCTGAAAAGGAACGGAATGTATGATGAGGCAAAGGAAATGTGCAGCAGAATAACTTCTTCGGGCAGTTACTATGAGGCCTTGAATGTTATCGGCGAGTATGTTGAGATCACTTCTATCGATGATGAACAGACAGAAGATGAGGATATGGAAATGGAGATGATGTAAATGACGTATTTGTTCATTGGAATGATGATAGGTGTTATCATCGGAACAACGATAGGTTCTCTTGCCGTGGCTTTTAAGTCTGCTGAAAAAGAGATCGCACGTCTTGATAAGGAGGTCAAAGATGCACACAAACAGAGTTAAAGCCAAAGTAGACTTCAAGTTCTGTATTGGTAATATTCCTGCAATGCTGAGAGCAACAAAGCCTGTGCTTTCGGAAAAGCAGTACAAAGAATTATGTACTGAGGTCAACAAAGTTGACGGTTACCTTGAACAGAAACGCATTATATTCAGCTACGTCGATCCAATGATCAAGGGCTGAAGAAAACACAATTAAATAAAAACTAATGTCGTTTTGCCAACAGCAGATAAATAAATCTGGTGCTTGCAAAGCGACTTTTTCGTTTGCATACTTCTTTTCTGCTGTTTGGCAAGGAAAGGAGCTTAATGAACAGTTTTATGTCTTGGGTAGGTGGGAAGAAAAATCTTCGTGACGAGGTTCTTGCAAGATTTCCGCCTTACTATGAAAGGTATATAGAGGTCTTCGGCGGTGCAGGCTGGGTGCTGTTTCACAAGCCGCCCGGTGCAGATTTTGAGGTATACAATGACTTTAATTCAAATCTTGCAAATCTTTACCGCTGCGTTCGTGATAAACCTGCAAAGCTGAAATACAAGCTTAGGTATGTGCTTGATTCAAGAGAAGATTTTGAGTATTTAGCTCTACTTCATAAGCGTGGCATTTTGCCAAGGCTTTATGACGTTGACAGAGCGGCTAAGTTTTATCAGCTTATACGTTACAGCTATGCAAGCGGTCTTGACAGCTTTGGAAGTCAGCCGCATTCGATGTGGTC
>NZ_JBCPGA010000008.1:0-101494 GCF_040914135.1 Ruminococcus sp. RTP21204st1_B2_RTP21204_210225
CTTTATTTTATCAGATTTTTGCCTATCTCTCTTTTCTTTTTTCTTAATTTTGTCCAATATCTATTGTAGCACTACACTCACTCCTCACTTAAACTCCCCTCCCCCCTTGATTTTTCCCGTAATATGTAGTATAATAAATGAAATAGTGCATAATAACAGAAAAATTCTTACAGAGAGGATCTTTATAAAATGGAAATAATCAATAAGTCCGATGAAAAACTCCTTGCAGAATATGAACAGTTCGCAAGCACCAGCAAATACGGCAATTTCATGCAATCCCTCAAATGGCCGAAAGTAAAGGACAACTGGGGCTGGGACGCTGTTATCTCCCGTGACGCTGACGGCAATATCCGTGGAACTTGCCTTATCATAATCAAAAAAGTGCCTATTTTCGGTGTTACTTTTATGTATGCCCCTCATGGCCCTGTTTGCGACTGGTCTGATAAAGAGGTCATGACCGACCTTTTTGAAGGCGTAAAGGTGCTTGCAAAGAAATACAAATGCTACCAGTTTATGTGGGACCCTTGTTTCGAGGAGGGCGACGACAAGTGTACAAAGCTTATCGAGGACATGGGCTTCAAGCACATACACAAGGCGGCTGAGCTGACCACTATTCAGGCTCGTAATAACTATATGCTCAGAAATATCGAGGGCAAGACCCCTGACGAGGTCATGGCGACTTTCAAGCCTGACTGGAGAAACCGTATCAGAAAAGCCCCTAGAAAGGGCGTTTACTGCAAGGCTTGCGGCACTGAGGCTCTTGACGATTTCTACCCTCTCATGCAGGCAACAGGTATCAGAGATGGCTTCTCTATCCGTTCAAAGGAGTATTTTGTAAAAATGCTCAATGGTCTTGGTCCTGAACACTGCCGACTTTTCATGTGCTATGTTGACGAGGACGGCAAGCAGATACCGTTGTCAGGTGCAGTAACAACACAGTATGCAGGCAAGACCTGCTATGTTTATGGTGCTTCCTCAAACCACCACAGAAACCTCTACCCTAACTATCTCATGCAGTGGACGATGATAAACTGGGCTTTGGAGGGCAAAAACTATATCTATGATTTTCAGGGCATACCATTCTACAACGATGAAACAAACCCTAACTACGGCGTATACAAGTTCAAAAAGGGCTTTAACGGCGAGGTCGTTACCTATGAGGGCGAATTTTTCTACATTTTCAAGCCTTTCATGAAGAAAGTCGTAGACTTCTGCGAAAAGATAGTTATGGACAGACACGAACGCAAAAGACAGAAGCTTCTCAAAAACAGAAATAAGGATATGCAGTAGACGGCAATAGATTAAATTTAAAAATTTTTGAACAGTTTATACATTTTTACCCATTCTTTACACAGACAACATTTGATTTTTACTTATATGTGATATGATTTACAAAGAGGTGAGCAAGGTGCATAAAGGCGTTATAAGGACCTTGTGGCTCATTGCCGCATTGAGCCTGGTGCTGAGTTATGCTGTGATGTGCATTGCATGGCTTTCAAAGGGCTGTCGCTATGGAGCGCAGTTTTGCATAAACGTTTTTATGAGAGCGCTTCCTCTTTGTCTTATATTCCTGTGCATCGTCGAGCTTGCAGGGCTTTTCATATGGGTCTTCAAAATAAAAAAGCTCGAAAGGCTCTACGCTAAAAAGGGCGGCTGTGACGAATATTTTGAGCTTCTTGAAAAATATCTTCTCAGGCAGAACAAAGATAAGGGCCACGGGCTTTTGAAGCTTGCCGCTGTTTACATTTCAGAAAAACGCTTTGAAAACTGTTTTCTCACACTTGACCGTATAGCTTTTGATAAGCTTACCCCCTCAGATCAGAACAAGTATTTTGAACTGCTTCTTTACGGCAGACTCATGTCAGGAGATATTTCTCAGGCAAACGAGATATTTGTTTCGGCAGAGCATTACTTCAAGCGAGGTCTTCTCGATAAACGCAATGGGCAAATGCTTTTCACCATTGGTCTGCTAGAATATTTCAACGAACGCTTTGAAGCAGCGGTGAAGTTTTTTGACAGCGCAGAGAAAAGCCGTGACGCTGACAAGACGCTTCGGTGCAACTGTGAGCTTTACAAGGGCGAGTGTTTTCTCGCTCAGGGTGATGTGAGATCGGCAAAGGCTTCGGCTGAAAAAAGTGCGGCGCTCGTTAGTGACGATAAGCAGGAAGCACAGCTTGGAAAGCTGATGACGCAGGTAGAAAAAGCTTACATCAGAACAAAAGAAAAGTCTGCTGATACGAAAGCAGACAACACCACGGAAGGAGGATATGCCTTTTAAGGCATAGAAACAAGTATGATAATAAACGCACTCAGAGGCTTTTGCATGGCTCTTGCGGACAGCGTTCCGGGAGTTTCGGGAGGAACTATAGCATTCCTGCTAGGTTTTTATGACAGCTTCATAAATTCCCTTAACGACATTATGGGACGTGACAATGCAAAGCGTAAAAAAGCATTTTTCTTTCTTATAAAGCTTGGCATTGGCTGGGTGATCGGTATGCTTCTTGCAGTAAGCGTTCTTGCCAACGTGTTTGAAAGCGGAATCTACAAGGTAAGCTCGCTGTTTCTGGGCTTTATCATTCTGGCGATACCGGTCATGATAATGGAAGAAAAAGAGAGCATTAAGGGCAAATATTACAACATCATATGGGCTGTTATCGGCATTGCTATCGTTGTGGGCATTTCCCTTATAAATCCCTCCGGCAGCGGTGCTGACGTTTCTCACATGAATATAGGCACAGTGATATTCGTTGTTCTTGCAGGAATGTGCGCAATATCTGCAATGGTGCTTCCCGGCATTTCAGGCTCCACCATACTTCTCACATTCGGTCTTTATATGCCTGTTATCACGGGAATAAAAGAGTTCCTTCATCTGAATTTCGAGTATTTCGGACTTCTCTGCTCTTTGGGTATCGGCATTATCCTCGGCGTTTTCGTTACTCTCAGGCTTATCAAAAAGGCTCTTGAAAAGTTCAGAAGCCAGACTATCTACTGCGTTATCGGCATGATGATAGGCTCACTGTACGCCATTGTTATAGGTCCTACAACGCTTAAAGAGCCTAAAGACCCTATGACCTTCAGTACATTCAGCATCGTATTTTTTATCATCGGTGCGGCGATCGTGTTCGGTATTCAGGTAGCAAAGAGCGTGTATGACAAGAAACAGCTTGCAAAGGCTGAAGAAAAGATAGAAGAAGAATAGATATTATATCAAAACGAACGAATATATAAAAAGGCTCAATTTCTGCATCATAGAAATTGAGCCTTTTGCTGCAAATAACGTAAGTACACTTTTTTCTGAACACATATCGTATGGACTATATGCCCACCTAGCAAATTCATATTCTTGTGATTATATAAAAACTACCGCCCCTACTGCCCCCTTTTGCTGTTCATTCTTCCAAAATCAGCATTTTATACAATTGAACGCCTTGACAATTATGCAACTATACCATATAATAAAATTAGGTAAATACTATATCCTGTGTTATATTCCAAACATAATATGACAGCTATTGCAGAAATAGCATATCAGCGTCTATGATTTCTACAAATCATACGCCTGCCCTATGTAAAAAGTGTTTAAATTTTAGGGGCGTTTGGCATTTTTTCTTGCAAAAATTGTCGGCTTGTGGTATAATTATCAGGAGCAGGGGCGTGCTATTCCCCCAACGGGTGAAAACTATCCTTATTTCTCAAACGTTTTCGCCAATACAGTAATAAAGGTGCAGAGCGCAAAGCTCGACTTGAAAGTATATAGGAGGTAAAGATTTATGGCAAATAGTGCTGTAGAAAAAACAATTTCCACGCAGGAACTTAAAGAAAAGCTTCTTGACGTTCTTCACAACGATTTCCAGACAACACCTGAGGACGCTTCCGATCAGCAGGTATACGAGGCTCTTTCTAAGATCGTTGTAGGCATTCTTAAAGCTAAGAGAAGAAAGTTCACCGTTAAAACTCAGTCTGAGGGCAAGAAGAAGGTCTACTATCTTTCAATGGAATTTCTTATGGGAAGAAGCCTTAAGACTTCTCTTTATAACCTTGAAATGCAGAAGCAGGCTACAAAGGTCCTTAAGGACATGGGCATTTCTATAAACGGCATTTACGAGTGTGAGCCTGACGCAGGTCTTGGCAACGGTGGTCTTGGAAGACTTGCTGCCTGCTATCTTGACGCTCTTGCTGCCGACGGCTATCATGCTACAGGCTATTCTATCTGCTATGAATACGGTATCTTCAAGCAGAAGCTGGAGGACGGCTGGCAGACCGAGCTTCCTGACAACTGGCTCCCAGGCGGCTCTGTATGGCTCGTTCCTGTTCCGTCAAAGGCTGTCGAGGTTCGTTTTGACGGCGAGCTTAAGGAATACTGGGACAATCAGTATCACTGCGTAACTCACGAGAACTACACATCAGTTATGGCTGTTCCATACGATCTGTTCGTATCAGGCTACAACAGCGAGGCAGTTTCAAAGCTCAGACTTTGGAAAGCTGAAATGGCTGACTTTGATATGTCAATGTTCAATCAGGGCGACTATCAGAAGGCTCTTAGCAAGAACATTATTTCACAGGCTATCACAAAGGTGCTTTATCCTAACGACAACCATGCAGAGGGTAAGTCACTCAGACTTAGACAGCAGTATTTCCTTTGCGCTGCTTCTATCGGCGATATCGTAAATCAGCACATGAGCGTTTACGGCACACTTGACAATCTCCATGAAAAGGTAGCTATCCACATCAACGATACTCACCCGACACTTGCTATCCCAGAGCTTATGAGAGTTCTTCTTGATGATTGCGGCTATTCATGGGACAAGGCTTGGCACATCGTTACGAACACATTTGCATACACAAACCACACTGTAATGCCTGAGGCTTTGGAGAAGTGGGACTGCAACCTCCTCAAGAGCGTTTGCCCTAGAATCTTCTCTATCATTATCGAGATAAACGAGCGTTACTGCAAGGATCTTTGGGAGAGATACAAGGATCAGGCTAAGGTTTCACATATGTCTATCGTTGAGGACAACAAGGTGAAAATGGCTACACTTTGCGTACACGCTTGCCACAGCGTAAACGGCGTTGCAAAGATACACTCTGAGATCATCAAGAAAGAAACATTCAAGGACGAGTATCTTGACACACCAACAAAGTTCAAGAACGTTACAAACGGTATCGCATACAGAAGATGGCTTTATCAGTCTAACGAGGGTCTGACAGATCTTCTTTGCGAGAAGATAGGCGACGGCTTCCTCAAGAATGCCGCTGAGCTTTCAAAGCTTGCTGTATTCAAGGACGACAAGGACGTTCTTGACAGACTTGCAAAGATCAAGCTTGACAACAAAAAGAGTTTTGCAAAGTATGTAAAGAATCAGTACGGCGTTGTTCTCAACACTGACTCTATCTTTGACGTTCAGGTAAAAAGACTTCACGAATACAAGAGACAGCAGCTCAACGCTTTGAACATCATAGCACAGTACAACTACCTCAAGGCTAATCCAAACGCTGATTTTGTACCAAAGACATATATCTTTGCTGCAAAGGCTGCTCCTGGCTACTACATGGCAAAGCAGATCATCAAGCTTATCTGGAACATTTCTCAGGAGCTGAAAAAGGACAAGAAGCTCAACGAGAAGCTCAACGTTATCTTCCTCGAGGACTACAACGTATCACTTTCTGAGATACTCATGCCAGCTGCAAACATCTCTGAGCAGATCTCACTGGCAGGTACAGAGGCTTCAGGTACAGGTAACATGAAGCTTATGATAAACGGTGCTATCACACTGGGTACTCTTGACGGAGCAAACGTTGAGATACACGAGCAGGTAGGCGACGACAACATCATCATCTTCGGTATGAACGTTGACGAGGTAAACGCTTGCAAGTCAGGCTACAAGCCTATGGACATCTACAACTCCAACGCAGTTGTTAAGCAGGCTATCGACACACTTCAGTACGGCATCAACGGACAGCAGTTCAACGAGATCGCTGACAGCCTGAAGAACTCTGACCCATACATGGCTCTCAAGGACTTCGATTCTTACCAGAAGGCACAGGCTTACGCTTCTGAGTGCTACAAGGATCAGACAAAGTGGCAGAAGATGAGCCTTGCAAACATTGCAGGCGCCGGCATTTTCTCCGCAGACCGTTCTGTTGAGGACTACGCTAGAGATATTTGGGGTCTTTCAAAGTAATTTATTAATACAAAAAATTATCGGACAGTTGCTTGGTGCGACTGTCCGATTTTTTTGTACATATACGCAATTCATGAAACGATAAATTTGTAAGACCACAAGATGAGCGAAAGGAACGGGACGACGAGGGCGTCGTCCTCTACATGGTTCGAGCGATGTTTATACAATGTGAAAATCAACATAAATAGTGACGTGCGAGAAAAGCGGGCTGTCGAGGGCGCCAGCCCCTCATTGTTTGTGCGATGTTTATTCAATGTGAAAAGCAACATAAATAGTGACGTGCGAGAAAGGCGGGCTGTCGAGGGCGCCAGCCCCTACATTTTTTTAACACACAAAAAAGGACGGCTTTTCTTCGCCGTCCTTTTGATTTCTAATTTAGTCCTCGTCAGCAAGTGCAAAATCTATCTTGCCGGAGTTTACATTTGCGTTTATCACCTTTATTCTGATAGGGTCGCCCACACGATATTCCATGCCGTTTGTAAGGTTTTTCAGGCTCACCATATCGTCGCATACATACTCACCGTCAGGCATATTGTCCGTGTGAAGAAGTCCCTCGCAGGTGTCAGGAAGTGCGATAAAAAGACCGAACTCAACGGCTGAAACCACTGTTCCCTGAAACTCCTCACCGATATGAGCGTTCATATACTCAGCCTTGTAGCAATCCTCACAGCTTCGCTCCACCTGCATTGCGGTAAGCTCCGTCTTTGTGGACTGATCGGCTGAGGCGTTAACGAACTTGTTGAACTTTGTGGCGCACTCCTCTGCACTGCTGCCACTGAGAAAAGCTGACATTATTCTATGGATAGTCAGGTCAGGGTAACGTCTGATAGGCGAGGTGAAGTGGGCGTAATCCTCCAGCGCAAGTCCGAAGTGACCCACAGGCTCAGTGGAATATCTTGCCTTTGACATACTTCTCAGAACGATATTGTTCATGATAAGGTCGATATCAGTACCCTTTGCGGCTTTGAGTATCTCCGACATATCCCCAGGGCAAGCCTTTTCGCCCAGCTTATACTGGACGTTGAGCTTGACAAGCGCTTCTCTCAGAGATTCAAGCTTTTCGTCTGACGGCTCTTCGTGGATACGATAAACGAACGGCAGGTTATTATCCATGCCAAATCTTGCGGCACACTCGTTTGCAACAAGCATGAAGTCCTCTATTATCTCCTCGCTTCTTCCACGGGTACGCCTCTCAACGCCCACGCAGATATCCTCGTCATTGATGATAAGCTTGCTCTCAGAGGTTTCAAGCTCAGGACAGCCACGGTTTTTCTTGTTTTTATACAAAATATCCGCAAGCTCTTTTATAATAGGAAGCTGATCTGAAACCTCGGCATACTTTTCTTTAAGTTCAGCATCGTCACTGCCTGCCAAAAGTGAATTTATCTCGGAATAAACGCCCTTTACACGGGAGCGGATAACAGTTTTTGCAAACTTATAGTCTGTGATATTGCCCTGCTTGTCAAGTTCACAAAGACATGAGAACGCAAGTCTGTCCTCATTCGGATTAAGGGAGCAGATGCCGTTTGAAAGCTCCTTAGGGAGCATTGGTATAACACGGTTTGCGTAATAGACGCTTGTGCCACGTTTGAAAGCTTCGTTATCCAGTTGTGACTTTGGCTGAACATAGTGGGAAACGTCAGCGATATGAACGCCAAGGAGATAACCTGTTTTGGTTCGTTCAACAGAAATTGCGTCGTCGATATCCTTTGTATCTGCGCCGTCAATGGTGAATATCGGCTTGTCACGGAGGTCAAGGCGGTTGGGTATCTCATCTTTTATCCTTGAATAATCAGACACTTCCCTAGCTTCATAGATGACCTCGCTTGGGAAAACAGGTGTTAGACCGTTGACCTCAAGGACGCTCATTGCGCAGGCGGAGGCTTTCATGGAGCTTCCATAGCTTGAAACTATCTCGCAGACGTGTTCTGAGTGCCTGTTTCCACGCTTTGTGATCTGCGCCACCACCTTATCGCCCTCGTGAAGCTCAAGACGCATTGGGTTCTCAAATGTCATTGCATATTTTGACAGCATATCAGGAACGATTTTCAGCACGCCGAACTCGCTTACAAGCTCCCCTGTGAACTTAGCAAAATTCTCCTCCACAATGCTCATGACCTCGCCCTCAGTGCAAGCTCCCTCGCCCTTGAAGGTTCTCACAAGGACGATATCGTGTGGCATTGCGCCTTTTAGATACTTGCCCACAACAAAAATTTCCTCGTCAGTGTCAAGATTTTTCACAAAGCCGTAGGTCTTATTGAGCCTTACCACCTCGCACTTGACGAATTTCTTAGGGTCAACGAGCCTTATGCCGAATTTGTCTTCCATTATCTCGCCATTTTTCTTCATTTTGTCAACGGCTTTTGTGAATTTTTCAAACTCAAAGCCCTTTCCTCTGCATGATCTCAGCAGTTCTTTGAAAGTCAGGGGCTTTTTGCCTGCTTTTTTTAATTTTGAGTATATTATTTTTCTGTAATCTAACTTCATAAATTTCCTTTCTTTTTACTGTTACTTTACTTTCCAAAAGAAAAAGCCCTGCACGGAGCAGGGCGGGCAATTATTTCTTGATCTGATAAATGATATTTACAGCAAGAGTTATCACGAATATCAGTATCGCACTTATCCTTGTCAGTCTGTTAAGCTTAGCGTCCTTGGTGTTTGAACCGTTCTTTCCATAGAAAGAATCGTTATATCCACCGCCGATAGCAGATGTAAGACCCTGCTCTTTGGTGTCCTGCGCAAGAACTACAAGTATGATAACGAGGCTGGCTACGATCAGCAGTGCGCCTGCAACGATCTCAATTACGCTCATTTTTGTTCCTCCAAAACATAATTATACATTTTAATATATTATAGCACACATCTTCTCAGATTGCAAGGGGTTTTCAGAATTTTTTCAATTCTTTTTCTTTTTATCGGTGCTTTCAGCCTTTGAGGTAGTATCTTTCTGCTTCTCCACCTGCTGGATAACTGTGACGTTTGACACATCAAGACGTTTTTTCAGAAGCTCTGTGACAGTTTTGAGCTGTTCATCGGTAAGAGCCTTGTTCTCATATAGCACCACTGCTATGCCATTAACTGTTGTGGGCGAGCCTACTGAATGGCTGCTCATGTGACCGCCTGCCGCACCTGTTATGTTTGGATAAACGATAGCAAGCTCCTCGGCGATATCGCTCATGTCGATATCATAGCTCTGATAGCTGTCAAGCTGTGCCTTCAGATTTTCATTCTCGGCTTTAAGGTCGTCGTTTTCTTTCTGCGCAAGCACCTGTGCCACCTTGTTCTGTGTTTCCTCATCGTCGGCATTCTTTTCAAGCATCTTTTCGACCTCGTCAGCGGTAACACCGCTTTCCACCTCGGTCTGTGTTATCACAAGCTTATAATCTCCCAATCCGAAAGCTTTCAGCTCGCTTTGAAGCGCCTTTGTATCGGCAGTGCTTATCTTCTTGCCAAGAAGTGCCACTTCTATCATACGTTTATCGGTATCTATTGTTTTCTGCACTATCTGAGTGCCGTCAAAGTCAAAATTCTCGGTGATAAACTTCTCTGCACTGCTGTTATCCATTGTCTTTTTCACAATATCATAGCCAAGATAAATACTAGGCAGCATGGTAATAACTGTGATAAAAGCGATATTTCTGTGTATCTTTTTCAAAGCCTTCGGGGAAATATCGTTGCCATGAGGCAGCCTTAAAAGCTTCAGCACAACGATAGCCGCAAGGCAGATGAAAAAGCTGTTTATGAAAAAGAGATACAATGCTCCGCCGAAATAGTCAAGGCGGTGTCTTGCCAAGCCGTAGCCTGCGGTACAAAGAGGCGGCATGAGTGCTGTTGCGATAGCCACGCCTGGGATAACGTTGCTTTTCTCCTTACGGGTCTGACCTATTATGCCGGCAAGTCCGCCAAAAAGGGCAATAAGAACGTCCCACGCTGTAGGTGTGGTTCGGGCGAGAAGCTCGGAGGAGGCTGTGGTGATAGGTGAGATAGTAAAGTAAATAGTCGAGGTGATAAGGCAAATGACCACCTGTATGCCAAGTCTTATTGCCGCACCCTTTGAAAGAGTCAGGTCATTGGTGGCGATTCCGTAGCCTATGGCTGTGATGCCGCCCATAAGAGGTGAGATGAGCATAGCACCGATTATAACGGCGGTGGAGTTCATATTCAGACCTATGGAAGCTATAAGTATGGCAAGCATGAGGATACACATATTAGTACCCTGAAGTTTTGCGCCAGATATTATCGTATTATGTATCTCATCAGGGTTAGCCATATCCCAGCGCAGACTGAACATATTTCTAAGCCCTTGTATAAATCTGCCTTCCTGTAATTTCAAATCTCAGACCTCCTCTGCTTATTTTACTGCACCCCATGCGATGTTCTGCAAACGCCTTGCAGAATCGGTAGTGCCTGCGCCTGTCTGCTGGATAAAATATAGTATGCAGAGCTGTTCTTTTGGGTCAATGCTGAAATAACAGCCCATCCAGCCGTCCCAGCCGAAAGAGCCTTCTGACTGGATAAGTCCTGCGGTGGAAGGGTCTTCAAGGATACGCATGAAGTTACCGTAGCCGTGACCCTTTGTGCTGTCCCAGTTAAGGGTCTTGCGCTGTTCAGGTGTAAGACCGTTTCTTGTCATGAAATCGACCGTGTTTCTGCCGAGTATCCTCACGCCGTCAAGCTCGCCCTTGTTCATAAGCATTTTGGCAAACTTTGCATAGTCCTCTACAGTGGAAACAAGACCTGCTCCGCCCGACTCAAAGGCAGGAGGTACAGTGTAATCAGTAAGGCAAAGGTGGAAGTGAGTGAACGGCTCGTTTCCGCCATTTTTGTATTCATAACACTGGGCAAGTCGGCTGTACTTTTCCGCTGGGATATAGAAGCCTGTATCATCCATACCGAGGGGTTCAAAGATCTCTTTTCTAAGAAAATCTCCGAACTTCATGCCAGAAACCACCTCGATAACAGCACCCATGATATCGGCAGACGCACCGTACATCCACTTTTCACCAGGGGAGAACATAAGAGGACGCTTGCCCATTTCCTTTGCGAAGCTCACAGTATCCAGAAGCTTTTCGCCTTTGAGATATTTTTCAGACTGCTCGCCCCAAAGCGCACCCATTTTCTGACCTGCGGGAGTGTCGTCAGGATAAGGAATACCGGAAGTCATGGTGAGCAGGTCGCCTATGGTTATATCTCTGTCAGCAGGACACTCACCGTTCTCATCAAGAACCACAGGGTCGGAGAACTCAGGGATAAACCACTTGAGCAGGTGACGAGTGTCGAGCAGGCCACGCTCGATAAGTATCATTGTGGCAGCGGCTGTGACAGGCTTTGACATAGAAAAAAGTCTGAAAATGCTGTCAGTTTTCATAGGGATATTTTTCTCCTTGTCAGCAAGACCAAAGCTTTTGAGATAGACCGTTTCACCTTTATGGATAACGCTGAGAACTGAGCCTGAGAAAACACCCTTGGTTATCTCTTTTTGTGCAACAGCGTCGAGATATTTAAAATTTTCGTACATGATAGACCTCCGTGTTATGATGTTTGATATATAGGATTATAACACAGTTCGGGTGGAAATGCAAGATTTTGTGCGGCAACAAAAAAATCCGCCCTACCACAGTAAGGCGGAATTAGGTGCAGGGGCAAGCCCCTGCTGGCGGAGATGGAGAGATTTGAACTCTCGCTACGGTTTTGCCGTACTACCGCATTTCGAGTGCGGACCCTTCAGCCACTTGGGTACATCTCCTTGTGTCAACTATACTATTATACAAGTAATCGCAAAAAAAGTCAAGCCCTTTGTGCAAATTTAAGCACAAAGAGCTTGTCCATTATCTATTGCTGAGCACGCCTCTGCATCTCCTTAACATATGCAAGCGTTTCAGGAGTGTAGCCCACCATTGCGTTGGGACAACATTGGGAAAGCAATTGCATAAGCCCCATGGCGGTGTCCTTGCCCTTGGCATATACGTTAAAACGCAGTACATTCTTCTTGTGCTTCGTGCAGACGATTATCTCGTTGGTGTAGCTGATGAAATTCATACTCGCTGTGTGCTGGTAAATGCCGTAGGCTTCCTCTCGCCAGCACATCTGAAATGGCGCTTTCTTGTTGGCAAGCACCCTGTCGGATACGATAATATAATCGTCCTGATATTGTATGTTGGCGTAAAGCTCGTCAGCCTGCTGTAAAAGATCGGGATTGGCTTTGAATATGCCGCTCTTTTCAGGGTGCGTCCTCCGTGACGTACCAAATATAAGAAATATAACACCAGGCGTAAGCGCAAAAAGTCCAAGTATCAATACGCTGTATTCACCGGCTACTACCGCCGCAAATGAGATAAATCCACCCATTAGCGTGAGTATCACACCGCCAACTATCATTGCTATCATTCTTTTTCGTATGTTGGCAAATACTACTTCTCGTCCCATTTTTGTTACCCCTCTTTACTTTTTATCCGTGATTCTGCTTTGCAACAAGACTCTCTCCGCAGTATATCTTCCTGAGCTTCGGCTTCTCTATCTTGCCCGTCGGGTTTCTCGGTATGTCTGCAAAAATTATCTTGTGCGGACGCTTGTATCTCGGAAGCTTCTGACAGAACGCCATTATCTCTTCCTCTGTGCATGGGTGGTCTGGCTTTAGCTCGATTATTGCCGCCGCTATCTCGCCCAAACGCTGGTCAGGCAGACCAATTACTGCCACGTCCCTGATAGCGTCATGACTTCTCAAAAAGTCTTCTATCTGTACAGGGTAAAGATTTTCTCCACCACTTATAATAACGTCCTTTTTGCGGTCAACAAGGTAAATAAATCCGTCCTCGTCCTCCTGAGCCATGTCGCCCGTGAAAAGCCAGCCGTCTTTGAGAGTTTCAGCCGTCGCCTTTGGATCTCTGTAGTAGCAGGTCATAACGCCAGGACCTTTTACGCAAAGCTCGCCAACTTCACCACGCTTTACAGTGTTGCCCTTATCATCAACTATCTTGACCTTCCAGCCAAAGCCTGCCTTGCCTATTGCGCCTACCTTGTCAATGTTATCCATGCCAAGGTGTACACAGCCGGGACCTATAGATTCGCTAAGACCATAGTTAGTGTCATATTTGTGGTTAGGGAAAACCTTTTTCCAGCGTGCAATAAGTGACGGCGGAACAGGCTGTGCGCCTATGTGCATAAGCCTCCACTGTGAAAGCTCATACTTTGAAAGTGTCACCTCACCGCTGTCGATAGCGTCAAGGATATCCTGTGCCCAAGGCACAAGAAGCCATACTATAGTACACTTTTCCCTTGATACAGTATCAAGTATAAATTCAGGCTTCACGCCCTTGAGAAGCACAGCCTTGCCCCCTGAGATAAGGCTTCCGAACCAGTGCATCTTCGCACCTGTATGATAAAGGGGAGGAATACAAAGGAAAACGTCCTCCTTTGTCTGACCGTGATGGTTCTGCTCAACTCTTGCGGCGTGCATAAGGCTCTCGTGATTGTGCAGGATAGCCTTCGGGAAGCCAGTTGTGCCTGACGAGAAGTAGATAGCCGCATCATCCTCATCAGTAAGCTCTATGTACGGAGTAGTGCTTGCACAGTTTGCAGTGAGCCTGTCATAATGCTCCGCAAATGACGGACAGTTCTCGCCAACATAAAAAAGAAGTCTGTTCTTGCTTATCTCATCAGCTATCTCCTCAACTCTGCCGATAAATTCAGGACCAAATACAAGAATATCCACCTCGGCAAGGTCAAGACAGTATTTTATCTCCTCTGGAGTGTATCTGAAATTCAGCGGCACTGCAAGCGCACCCGTCTTGAGGATACCAAAATAAATAGGCAGCCATTCAAGACAGTTCATAAGCAGGATACCCACCTTGTCACCCTTTTTTACCCCACGGGATAAAAGCAGATTGGCAAAGCGGTTAGCCTTTTCGTTGAAAACGCTCCAGGTTATCTCACGGCGATAATGACAGACTGGGTTAGGCTCGATAAGCTCATATTCCTTCCAAGTCACACGTCTGGTTTCTCTGATCTCAGGATTGACCTCTACCAGAGCAACATCATTTCCGAACTCTCGTGCGTTACGCTCCAGTATCTCGGTTATAGGCATACAAAAACTTCCTTTCATAATTAAAAGCTTGAAAGCTAGAAAACTTAAAAGCTTAAAAGTATTCACAAACATATATGTTATTATTTTATCATATGATGACAAAAAAGTAAAGAGATTTAAAACAGAATAAGTGACAAAGTGAAGAAGCAATAATTGTGGAGTTTTTACAGAAGAAAAGTGTTTGCCCCTACCTGAATTTGAGCGAATACCGTCAAAAAGATAACCAACAAAAAAAGACAGCCCCACATGGGAGCTGTCCCTTAACTAAAAAAGTGTACCGTTTCAGATCTTATTCTTCTGCCTTTTCTTCCTCTTTGCTCGCCTCAGCCCCCTGCTGTGCCTTGAGAAGATCCCTGATCTCTGTAAGAAGCACTATGTCCACCGGTGGCTCTGCAGGCTTTTCAGGCTCTTCATGCTTGCCAAGTGACGCAAGCTTGTTTATGACCTTCATTATTACAAAAATAACGAACGCCATGATTATGAAGTTTATCACTGCCGTCAGAAATGCGCCGTAGTTTATGTACTGATTTCCAAGCAAATGTATCTTGCCCTCTACGTCAGCACCGCCTATACAGCCTATTATCGGATTGATAAAATTCTCCGTAAATGACGTTACGATATCCTGAAACGCAGCACCTATGATAACGCCCACTGCCAAGTCCATGACGTTTCCTTTGAGAGCAAACGCCTTGAACTCATTTACAAACTTCTTGATAAATCCTTTTTTCTTCTCTTCCATAACGGTTACGACCTTTCGTTTTTTGTTCCGAGCCACGCTCTTATGGCCATTTTATCACATATTTTGACCATTTTCAATAGTTTTTCTACAAAATCGTACGGTTTTACGTCGTTTTGCACATATATGTTAATATGCTGTAAATGCTTTGTAAACAAACATGAAAAGGTATTGCATTTCCCGAAATGGTGTGCTATAATGATTAAGCTGTTTGAGTGAGGGACATGACGATGGGATATAGCCAAGAGGTAAGGCAGCGGACTTTGACTCCGTCATTCCGATGGTTCGAATCCATCTATCCCAACCAAAAACAAGCTAAATCGAACAAACATTGGGGTGTCGCCAAGTGGTAAGGCAACGGACTCTGACTCCGTCATTCCGAAGGTTCGAATCCTTCCACCCCAGCCACAAAAGACCGTAGATTTTTTTCTGCGGTCTTTGTTTTTTTATACATTCTTTCAGCAGCCAAAAGAGAGGTTTTGCAACTGAGTATAAGTAAACATAAAAAACAAAATGTGAACAAAAATAATTCGGAATTGCGTGTTTACAAACTGGTAAAAATGTGTTATACTTAAAGTGCAAAAGAATTTCATCAAAGGAGGTCTGAAAAATGAAAAAGATAATAAACAGAAAAAATGCAGCGGCAGTGGCTTGTGCCGCTATGATGATATGTGCGGCAGGTGCTGTGCCTGACAGCGTGCTAAGTGTGAGTATGCCTGTGCAGGCGGCCGAAGCTGTGGAGCAGACAAGTCTGCCTCAGGTCACAGGGCTGACATCTAAAACGCCTGATATAAGCTCAATAAGACTTAGCTGGAACGCTGTGAGCGGTGCGGACGGCTATTCTATTGGAATGCGTTCAAAGGGTCAGTATCCTGAGATAGCAGACGTTACGGACACTACATATCTTGTTACAGGTCTGCCTGCGGCAACGAGGGAGAACTTCAAGGTAAGAGCCTATAAGATAGTGAACGGTCAAAAGGTCTATGGCGACTATTCAGTGAACTACAATTCCGCCACAAATCCACGCCCTATAAGCGGTCTTAAAGCTCAGACGGGCAATGCTTCCGTCAGCCTTTCATGGAAAAAGGTGGGCTGTTCAAACTATCGTGTCTTTATGCTGAAAAACGGCAAGTGGAAGCAGATAGCGCAGACAGATACAAACAGCTACACTGTCATAGGACTTGACGCAGGAAGCTATAAATTTAAAGTAAGAGCCTGCAAGCGTGACGATAAGGGTGCAAATCACTACGGCAAATATTCGCAGGAGATAACGGCACAGGCTGTCATGGTGAACAAGGTCACCGGTCTGACATCTAAGACCCCTAACACAAGCTCTATAAAGCTTAGCTGGAACGCTGTGAGCGATGCGGACGGCTATTCTGTGGGAATGCGTTCAAAGGGTAAATATCCTGAGATAGCTGACGTGAAAGGCACGACCTACACTGTCAAGGGTCTGCCTGCGGCAACAAGGGAGAATTTCAAGGTAAGAGCATATAAGATAGTAGACGGAGTTAAGATATACAGCGACTATTGTGAAAACTACAATTCCGCCACAAATCCAAGGAAGGTAACAGGAGTAAAAGCTTCTGACATCACCGCTTCGACACTTGACCTTAACTGGAAGTCTGTAGGCTGCACAAGCTACAAGGTGTTTATATACACAAACGGCAAGTGGAAGAACATAGCTTCATCTACGGTAAATTCCTGCGCAATAAACGGACTTTACGCAAAGACTACATACAGATTCAAGGTAAGAGCCTGCAAGACGGACGATAAAGGTTCAAATCACTATGGAGCATATTCCGAGGAGATAACCGTCAAGACCCCAGACCACACTGTCGAGGTCATAAACGGCATGAGCTATGTTGACGGAGTTCTTTTGGCGAACAAAACATATTCCCTCCCTGCAAGCTATGACCCAAAGGGTCTGACCAAAGAAACATCAGCGGCATTCAAAAAGATGCAGACCGCTGCATATAAAGACGGCATAAGCCTGTGGGTATGCTCAGGCTACCGCTCTTATTACGATCAGAGGTACCTTTATAATATGTACTGCAACCGTGACGGCAAGGCTGCGGCAGACAAATACTCCGCAAGACCCGGCTACAGCGACCATCAGACGGGCATGGCAATAGACGTAAACAACGCCAGCGACTCATTTGGCGGCACAAGAGAAGCCAAGTGGCTTGCCAACAACTGTGCGAAATATGGTTTTATAATTCGTTATCCAAATGGCAAGGAGGCTTACACCGGTTATCAGTACGAGCCTTGGCATATAAGATATGTAGGCACGCCTTTAGCACAAAACATAACCAACAGCGGACTTTCTCTTGAAGAATACTTCGGGATAACTTCGCAATACAAGGATTGACATATGTTCAGACCGCTGTTCACGGGCATCTGTGGGCAGCGGTTTTCTGTTATTTTCCATGCTCACTTATCACTTGAAATCTTGCATTTCAATATGATCTGTGTTATACTATATTTAAGGCAATACCGCACAAAGATTGTGCGTCAGATGCGTAGTCAGATTTTTGTGTGATATGACGGAAAATCTGCAAGCAGATGGCGTGCAAAGCCGTCAGGCGGGCTTTGTGCGGTGTTGCCTTATATATTTCCACTAAGGAGGTCATCTCTATGCTTCTTTCAGGTAAGACGGTCGTTCTCGGCGTCAGCGGCAGTATTGCGGCTTACAAGATCCCAACTTTAGCAAGACTGCTCAAAAAGCAGGGTTGCAATGTTCAGGTACTCATGACACAGAACGCCACTCAATTTATAAACCCTATCACTTTTGAATCCCTCACAGGCAACAAGTGCCTTATAGATACTTTTGACAGAAATTTTCAATACAGCGTTGAACACGTTGCTCTTGCAAAGCAGGCTGACCTTGTTATGGTCGCTCCTGCTTCCGCTAATGTTATCGGAAAGATAGCATACGGCATTGCTGACGATATGCTCACTACCACTGTCATGGCTTGCCCTTGCAAGAAAATGATATCCCCTGCCATGAATCACAATATGTATCACAATCCTATTGTGCAGGACAATATCCAGAAGCTTGAACGTTTCGGCTACGAGATGATCGCTCCTGACAGAGGTATGCTTGCAAACGGTGATGACGGCGACGGCAGAATGCCTGAGCCTGAGGTGTTGTTTGAATACATTCTTCGGGAGCTTGCTTTCGAGAAAGATCTTGCAGGCAAAAAGGTGCTTGTTACGGCTGGTGCGACCATGGAGGCTATCGACCCTGTGAGGTACATCACTAATCATTCAAGCGGAAAAATGGGCTGTGCAGTGGCTAAAGCGGCTATGCAAAGAGGTGCAAAGGTGACGTTAGTGGCAGGTCACATGGAGGTTTTGCCGCCTATGTTCGTGGACGTTGTGAACGTAAAGTCTGCGGCGGATATGTTTGAAGCTGTCACAAAGCTTGCTCCTGAGCAGGATATTATCGTAAAGGCGGCGGCTGTGGCTGACTACACGCCTGTTGCGGTGGCTGACAACAAGATAAAGAAGTCTGACGATGACATGAAGATAGAGCTAAAACGCACGAAGGATATTCTTGGCTATCTAGGTCAGCACAAACGTGACGGTCAGGTCACATGCGGTTTTTCCATGGAAACGCAGGACGTTATCAAGAACTCTGAGAAAAAGCTCACCAACAAAAACTGCGATATGATATGCGCAAACTCACTAAAGACCGCTGGCGCAGGCTTCAAGACGGACACTAATGTTATCACCCTTATCACTGAGGGCGGTGCTGTGGAGCTGCCTATTATGACCAAAGAGCAAGCCGCTCACAGGATACTTGACGAGCTTGCGAAAATGATATAAGTGTACGATAATATGTACAGATAAACAGATCACGAAGGGAAATACGCCATATGAAACGTATTGAGATATATGAAAACGGCATTAATATAGTATTTGAGATAACAGACGACAACGAGGCAAAGCTTCTGCACTTCTCTGCTCTGCCTTTTGATGAAGCCAAGACGGCTTCATACATGGGGCTGAAAACTTTCAGACCTGTAGAGATACAGGCGAGCGGTATCGACCGCCCTGACGAGCGTCACGGCAACAAATATATCGTGACCGCTCCGGGCTGGAGAATGAAGTTCAAGGATTTCCGTGATGTGAACAATGACCATGGCAGAAAGCTTGAGCTTGTGACATTTGATGAGGGCACAGGTCTTGAAGCTGTGTCCCACTATCAGTTTTACACTGGCACGTCTGTTGTACACTGTTGGACTACCCTTACAAACAAGGGCAGCGAGGTACAGACCATTGAATATATGTCCTCCTTTGCGCTGACGGGCGTAGAAAAAGAGGGGCTTAAAAAGCCTGAGGACAAGATGAAGATATGGGTATGCCACAACTCATGGCAGCGTGAATTGCAGTGGCAGGACTACACTCTTGAACAGGTGGGGCTTGCGTCCTCTGCTAAGCCTACGGAACAGCGTTCATCAAAGGTATTTGCCTGCACAAACGTTGGAAACTGGTCGGCAAAGGAATACATACCAATGGGTGTGCTTGAAAACACAGAAGCAGGCTCGGTGCTGTTTTGGCAGATAGAGCAAAACGGCTCTTGGCACTGGGAGCTTTCGGACGTGGGAGGACACTTCTATTTACAGCTTTCTGGGCCGTCGGAGATAGAGTCCCACTGGTATAAAAACCTTGTGCCTAACGAGAGCATAGAAAGCGTGAAATGTGCAGTAGGCTCGGTGACAGGAAGCTTTGATAAGGCTATGGGCGAGCTGACGAAATACCGCAGAAAAATACGTCGCCGCAACAAGGATAATCAGAGGCTTGCGGTAATATTCAACGACTACATGAACTGTCTGTGGGGCGACCCTACGGCAGAAAAGGAGTTTCCCCTTGTGGACGCTGCGGCAGAAGCAGGCTGTGAATATTTCTGCATTGACGCAGGCTGGTATGCTGACGGCTTTTGGTGGGACGAGGTCGGTGAATGGAAAGAGAGCAGAAAGCGTTTTCCTAACGGCGTAAAGGAAGTTGCCGACTATATCCGCAAAAAGGGCATGATACCCGGGCTTTGGCTTGAAATAGAGGTCATGGGAATAAAGTGTCCGCTTGTGGACAGCGTTTGCGATGACAGTTGGTTCTTCACACGTCACGGCAAGAGAGTCTATGACAGAAGCCGTTATCAGCTTGATTTCAGGAATCCCAAAGTCCGTTCCCACGCTGACGAGGTAATAGACAGGCTCGTTTCTGAATACGGCATAGGCTATATAAAAATGGATTACAACATAGAGCCTGGTATAGGCACTGAGCAGAACTGCGACAGCGTTGGCGAGGGTCTGTGGGGTCATGAAAAGGCTTATCTTGAATGGCTTGACGGTGTTTTTGCTCGTCACCCTGACCTTATTATAGAAAACTGCTCCAGCGGTGGGCTCAGAATGGACTATGCGATGCTTTCAAGATACTCCATTCAGTCCACATCAGATCAGGACGATTACAAAAAATACTGCACCATTGCGGCGAACTCCCCTACTGCCCTTTGCCCTGAGCAATCGGCTATCTGGGCTTATCCTATCACCTCAGGTGACAGAGAAGAAGTTGTTTTCAACATGATAAATGCAATGCTTCTGCGTATCCACCAGAGCGGTCACCTTGGCAACATCGACCCTGAACGCAAGGCACTTGTTAAGGAAGCTATCAGCGTTTACAAGAAGATAAGGGCGGACATAAAGGAAGCAGTGCCGTTCTGGAGCTTGGGACTGTCCAAATTTTCGGACGACTGGGTATCTCTCGGTCTGAGAAACGGCAACAAGGCTTATCTTGCCGTATGGAGGAGAGAGGGCAAGAGCGACACCTGCGTTTTGCCTATCGACTTCCTCAAGGGTGTTGAAGCAAGGGTGAAGTGCATTTATCCTGATTTCAGTGAGACCCCTGTGGAGTTTTCAAAGGCGACAGGCAATGTTTCCGTTAAGTTTGACAGACCTTATATGGCTAGACTTTTTGAGATAGAGTGGTAAAAAAAGTTACCTGCCAATAAGGGTAACTTTTCCCCACACCGCACCTTTTGATTTGTCCGATTTTACGGACAGTTGCTCGCCTGTGGGAGATATTATCGCTGATATTCCGCAGTTTCCTGCACGGAGGACATATCTTCTGTTCTCAACGGCTCGCATTATGCAGTGGCGGTAATGCTGTTCACGGGCAGAGCTTTTGCCAAACCATGAATCGTTGGTGGAAACGCAAATTATCTGTGCGCCCTGCTCTTTCTGTCGGCTCACAAGGCTTGGAAAAATGGACTCTATGCAGATAACAGAGCCTATGGTCATGCCGTCTGAGGCGAGGGGCTTGGTGCGTCTTTCGTCTGCACATTCGCTCATAGTGTCAAGGTGGAAAATGCCTGCAAAAGGTGTCTTTTCACCGAAAGGCACAAGCACTTGTTTCAGGTAGGGCGAAGACGCAATGCCGTTTTTATCATAGGCGAAAAGGGCGTTGTAATCCTTGCCGTTTTCAAGATAGAACGAACCTGTCACAAGGGTACACCCATGGGTGGCGGCAAAGTCTGATATAAGGGAAAATTCTTTTAGCTGTTCGTCATAGTCTTTCGACACGGCAGTTTCAGGAAGCAGAACAAGATCAGTACCCCACCGCCAACAGCTTTCCATTATAGAAAGATAGGAGCGTGCTGAATCAAGGGCTTTACGGTGTGATTTTTCCCTGCCCTCCAGACTATCCTGTGCGCAGATAACGTCTATCTGAGGGTAGATGTTATCAAGCTTTTTGTCGAGGTTTATGGAATAAAGTCCGTAGCTTAAATTTGCCCCCTGCAAAAGCAGTGCAAAGGCGGTGTAGGCAAAACGCTTTTTGCTTGTATATATCTCCCCATGCAGACCGTTGAGCAGGAAAATTATAAAGCTTGTAAGGCGGCAGCTTATGAGCGTGGCGGATTGCAAAAGCAGTGGCGAACTTGTTACAGCTAGCCATGCCGCAGACCACGGAAACGCCAAAATCGGAACTTTCTCTTGAAGCCACTCCCCTGCTGTCAAAAGCAGGCAGAGCAAAACTATCTCAGACAAACGGTGTTTGAGATGCGGTCGCAGGGGCAGGAAAAGGCTCAGTGGAAGATACATAAGGATACACTCCCACAAGGTCAGACCTAACCACGCTAAAGTGGCAAGAGGTATAGAGGCAAAGGACGGCAGAGGACATATTTTCCATATGGTGAGCATAAAAGTGAGCTGAAAAAGATAATATGGTACAAAAAAGCACAGAAAATCAAGCCTGAAAGCCCTTTTTTCATGGCAGACTGACAGGCAATGCACCATTGGAGCAAAGATAAAAAACGCAAGCCACGGCAAATTCAAGATAGATTGCATAAGCGCGCTCACTATACCCGTAAGGGCGAGGAACGCTCTCCGTGAGATTTTGGGGTCAATTATTTTCGAGATATTCATGTAAATATTATGACCCGAAAGTCGCACATAATTCACAAAACTATAAAGGGAGGCAGTAAATTGGAGATCTTTATTCCGCAGTTTGTCAGGACGGCTCTTGACAGGCTGAATGAGTGCGGCTACGAGGGATATATAGTCGGTGGCTGTGTAAGAGATAGTTTGCTTGGCAAAAAGCCTCATGATTACGATGTCTGCACAAACTGCACCCCTGACAAAATGCTTGAAGTTTTCGCAAATTTCCGCACTATTGAAACCGGACTGAAGCATGGCACGCTCACTGTTTTGATAGAGGGCGAGCCGGTGGAGATAACCTGTTATCGCAGTGACGGAGAGTATATAGGGCATAGAAAGCCTGCTCAGGTGACATTTGAAAGCTCGCTGGAGGAGGACTTAAAACGTCGTGATTTCACGGTGAACGCTATGGCATACTCACCAAAAGAGGGGCTTATTGACCTTTACGGCGGACAAGGCGACCTTGAAAAGGGCATTATAAAATGCGTTGGCGAGCCTGAAAAGCGTTTTGACGAGGACGCTTTGAGGATATTAAGAGGGCTGAGATTTTCTTCATGCCTTGGGTTTGAGATTGAGGAAAAGACCTCAAAGGCTATACTTGAACAACGTGAGCTTTTAAAAAGCATTTCTGCCGAACGCATTGCGTCGGAGCTTAAAAAGCTTCTCTGTGGAAAGGGTGCAAGGAAAATATTGCTTGACTATCGTGAGGTCATAGCGGTGTTCATACCTGAGCTTCGGGAAAGCTTTGATTTCAGGCAGAACAATCCCCACCATTTTCTTGATGTTTACGGTCACATTTGTTTGAGCGTTGAGAACGTCAGACCACAGTGGCAGATGAGGCTTACTATGCTTCTTCACGATATCGGCAAGCCAAGAATGCACACTGTTGACGAGAACGGCATTTCCCACTTTAAAAAGCACCAGTTCGAGGGGGCTTACATGGCGGAGAAGATATTAAAAAGGCTCAGGATAGACAACGCTTCGGCGAAATATATTTATGAGCTTATATGGGAGCATGACAACAGGATACCTGCCACGAAAAAGTCGGTGCGGAGATTTATGGCTCAGCATGACTTTGACTTTGTTATGGATTATCTGGAGGTGCGCAGGGCTGACACATATGCCCAGTCGGACTACAAACGGCAGGAAAAGCTTGCAGAACTTGACCATATCGCAGAGCTTGCAATGGAGATAAAAGAGGACAACGAGTGTATCCACATTTGCGACCTTGACATAAACGGCAAGGATCTTTTACAAATGGGCTTTGGCGGAAAGGATATCGGCATCGGGCTGGAGCTTGCATTGAACGGTGTTATAGACGAAAAGGTGGAAAACAAAAAAGAGGAGCTGAAAGGCTACATTGAAAGCAACTTCAAAAGGCAGGATAAAGATAATACTTAAAGGGTCGGCACTTGTGCTGTGGTGCGTGGTGATATTCATGTTCTCGGCAAACAATGCTGACGAGTCCAACAAGCAATCAAATGCGGTGTTTAACACAGTGATAGAATTTGTCAACCCTGTATATGACAGCCTTGACACTACAGCGCAGGCGGAATACAAGGACACCGCCACGTTCATCATAAGAAAGCTTGCGCATTTCAGCGAATACGCCTTGCTTGGAATACTGGCGTTTATAAATCTTGCTATGGTGAAAAAGCTTGGATACAGAGGGCTTTTTGCGGCAGTTTTTTCTTGCATCTACGCTTCAAGCGATGAGATACATCAGCTTTTCGTGCCAGGGCGTGCAGGGCAGGTGCGTGATGTTCTTATCGACACAAGCGGTGCAGTGGCAGGAATTTTACTTGCCATATTAATACGAAAAATATGGCTCAAAAGCCGTGAGAAAAAATCGTGATAACAAAAAATATCCGTGGGGGCATTTCGCTCTCACGGATATTTTATTCTAGCAAAACCTATTGCAAATCATATCGTGACCCATTGGTATCGCCTCATTCAAAGCTTTGGCTTTACTTAAATCACTTTATCTCAAGCCTTTTGGTTTCAGGCTTTACCTCCTGCATCTTTGGCAGGTCAAGGGTCAGGATACCATTCTTGTACTCTGCGGCGATATTGTTGGTATCTATGCCTGTAAGGTCAAAGCTTCTCTGATAAGAACCGTATGTCCTCTCACGGCGGATATACTTGTCTTTCTTATCCTCTGTCTCTGCCTTATGCTCAGCGGTAAGAACAAGATCGTTGCCTGAGATGTCAAGCTTGATATCGTCCTTATCAAAGCCCGGAAGCTCTGCTTCCATTACATATTTGTCGCCCTCGTCCTTGATATCGGTCTTGAAGCTCTGGAGTGCATTTTCTCCAAAGAAATCATTCTCAAAATCATGGAATGCGTTAAACAGGTCGTAGCTCTTTCTTTCAAATGGTGTAAGTCCAAACATATAAATTCCTCCTTGATGTGTTATATCTTAATTTATCTTGTAAGCTTTTATCATTTATTCTGTTCTTCCATTGGTATCATTTCCTTTCTTCATTGTCTTTATGATACCCCTGCTATGTGTTCATTGTGTGAAGATATTGTGAACATTAGCTGAATTTTAGCACTCTCATTATATGAGTGCTAGCATATCAGTTTTATGAGTGCTAAAATAATGTCATGACATGATATGATAATCAGCGGGCGAACGCTGTTCGCCCCTACTGCGTCAACGCCTATCACTGCTTATCGAAGCGGTCTTTAAGAAGCTTCAAGGCTTTCTTTTCTATCCTTGAAACATAGGAACGTGAGATACCAAGGCGTTTTGCGACTTCTCGCTGCGGCAGTTGCGGCTGACCGAAAAGGCCATAGCGCAGAGTGACTATCTGTCTTTCACGCTCATCAAGGGAGCTTTCGATATAGCGGTAGAGCTGTTCACTGCGAATGGAAAGCTCTATTTTGTCGGCAACGTCCTCTCCGTCTGCGATTATATCTATAAGGCAAAGCTGATTGCCGTCCTTATCGGAATCAACAGGCTCGTCAAAGTGGATATCGTTGGCAGACTTTTTCTGGGATCGGAAGTGCATTAGTATCTCGTTCGCTATCCTCACCTAATGTCGTATTTTCATCAGAGCTTGTCTTTGCCCGCTTTCTGTGGGCTTTTTTATAGTTTGCGAGTTCGTCCTTTATATCCTGAAGTTCTACTGTTCTATTGCCAGTAAAGAATAATTTTACATTTTTGCCATCCCATTCAGCGTATTCTATGACTTGCCGCACAGCGTAACGTTTGTCCTCAAAGGTGGTTTGGGTATCTAAGGCTGCTGAAAATTCAGATAGGCGAGTTGCAAGATCTTTGAAATTAGCAAATGCTTGCTCGCTTTGTGCGACAACTTCTTCAAGCTTGATTATTTTTGAGCTGATCTCTTTGTTGCTGTTTTCAAGCTTTCGGTATTGCTCATTAGCGTGATCGGACATTTCAGGCGACATTTTACTTCCGTTATTGGCAATAAAATTTATAAGGTTCTTTTGTTTTTGTTTATTGTCGCTAAGCCTTTTTTTCATCTGCTCCAGTTCTTTAAGTACAGGCTGTTCATCGCTTTCAAAATTGCCCTGTACCTCTTTCAGCTGCTTTGCCAATTCAGATTTATCCGATGTCAGAACTTTGATTTGCTCCCAGACAAGATCATCGAGGAAGTTGCCGTTTATGCGTTTTACATTGCATCTTTGTCGATTTGAGTTAAGCATCATCTTACACGCATACGCAAAGTTTCTTTCTCCTCGTTCATTATAAGTTTTTGCCACACGAGGGTACATTATAGAACCGCATTTGCATCTGAGCAATCCAGAAAGCAATGCACAATGGCTGCGTGGGCGATTGTAGTTCTTATCCTTATTTTTATCCAGAATATTTTGAACACTTACCCAGTCTGCTCCATCTATAACACCTTCATGTTCGCCAATAGCTACGATCCATTCATTGTAAGGTTTAACTTTATGGCTGGTATTCTTCTCTTGCTTGGTTTTATTATAAACCATCATTCCTTTAGTTCCGTCAAATTCGGTGTCTTCTGCGTATATTGTCGAGCCTTTATTCTCAAAAAATTTAAGGACAGCGTTATCAGCCTTAGCATATACGGGATTACTTAGAATAACCTTTATTGCAAAACGTGTGTACTCATTACCCATTTTCGTTTTGATATTATCATTAAGTAGGGTTGCCTGAACAGCCGTAAGGGATTCTGTTTTGAGATAAAGCTTATAAATTCTCTTGATTAGTTCCATTTCTTCGGGTACTATCTCGAGTTTTCGGGCGTAGTGCACTTTGCCCTCTTTATTAGTACTGCCGAAGGTTTCAACGCTTTTGTAACCCGTTGGAGTTGTGCCGCCGAGCCACCGACCTTTCTGTGCTAGCTCGGTCATATTATCAATAATACGTTCAGCAATTATATTTCGCTCCAGTTCGGCAAACACGGCTACAAGCTGTATCATTGCCTTATCCATAGGGCTGTTAGTTCCGTTGAGACCATCGCTGACGGAGATAAAGCGAATATTGTGCTTTTCTAAGTTGTTGAATGTATTTGTAAAATCTGACACAGATCGGCTTATTCTATCGAGCTTATAGCATATTACGCATTGGATTTTGTTATCCTCACACATATCCATCATCTCTTTAAACTGAGGTCTGTCGGTATTGCCGCCAGAATAGCCCTCGTCCTCGAATATGATAATATCTTCCTCATCGACGTTCATACTGCTAAGATGAAGTTTACAGCGGTCGATCTGCTGATTTATACTTTCGCCTTTTGCTGTAAACTTCGATTTACGGGCATATATGGCGTACTTTCGATTATCGCAGCCAGTATTGCTTGTACTCATATGAGGTTCTCCTTTTTATTTTATTGGGTATCATACAGCATACCACAATAAATGGTGTAAGTCAATAAACAATAGTCAAGTATCGAGAAAATTAATACTTGACTATTATTATCATATGTATAGTTGGGTGGTTACATTAATATAAGATGTTATTACAAGAGTTGAGCTTTAATTTAAATTCTCAGAACATTTTTCAGGTTCGTCAGAACTGCCCCATTTGATTTCCCTTTTGAAACCCTCCCAGTAACCTTCATTATCCCAGTCATCCCAGTGTTTGTTCTTTAGCTCATTAAAACGATCGTCATTGGGCTTAATGCTGGTAACAATAAGCTCATATGTGACACCAAACTCCCTGTCAACTATTTCATTTTCGTTATTCGGAAATTTAGCTCTTTTATATGGTATAAGAATATAATACAATTTTTCCTTTTTTCCTTTATCTTTGAAAAGTTCTCTAAGCTCATTTTGCAATACTTCATCTCCAGCTTTAAGTTCTTGTGGAGAAATATTGATTACTTTTATACTTTTATCTTTATCATTGCTAACACTTCTACTTACTCGATTTCTTACAAAATAGATAAAATCAGCTTTGCTGTTGACAACAGTTTTAATAAGATTTTTGTGGTCTTCAAGAGTAAATTCTGTATTATAACCTTCACCGTCAATGTAAGGAGGATCATAAATAACAAGAGAGTTCTCCGAAAAAGCTCTTCTCCTTACCCCTATGAGCTCCTTGTAATTGTTACTCTTCAAGTAAGTATTTTTCTGATTCAAAAAAAGTGAATATTCATATATATGTCTGGCAGCATTGAGAAGAGTGTCTGTTTTTGCATTACTATTGAAATCTGTCATTTTATTTATTACGCTAAGTGCATTAATATAAAAATAATAAGTGGCATAAGCTAATGAGCTATCGTTCTTGTTCTTATTATTGTTATTACTATCATATAATTCTTTTATCTTTGTAAAAGTATCCTTAGAAACATCAAGTGTTAGTATATTTGTTATAAGCCCAAATGGTTGATTCTTTACAACTTCCATCAAGTTGTAGAGTCCTTTTTGCGGCAAAGCTTGAGCCTCATCTATGCCTTGTGTTTTCTGCATATCGATCTTTGCAGCAACGTCGTCATATACATTGACATAAAGCTTATCTCCATATTTTTGAACTCTTGTGGAAATTCCAAGAGCACCAGCAAAGACATCGGTTATTCTTTCATATTTATTATCTCTTACGAGTGCCCTAATTGTATCTCTCATAATAGGGTTGAACTTATTTCCATGCAGCTTGATAGCTGGTATAGTTAGTTCATTCGATGACTTATAATGTGAGATAACGAACATAAGGCACAAATTAGCTATTTTCGATCTATCATTAGTCAGAACTATTATTTTCAGTAACTGATCTATGTCATAAGGAATATTAACTGATACAGTTACTTTCTTCTCGATATCGTTTATGTGCCTTTTGATCCAAGGTTTACCACACAGCTTATTGTAGGCAGAAGCATATGCATCTTCAGGACTTTGACCTGTATTTTTGTAATAGAGTGGTGAGCACTCGTTGTAAAAATCACATAAGAAAAATACAAATGCCCGAATAATTATAGTTCCTTGGCGTTCTTCGCCTAACAGTTTACAAACCCTTTCAAGTAACACTTTACTTACTATAACCTTTCTAGATCCTACTTTCATCATCTTGCCCTCCAAGTATATTAATCTTGAGGGTATAGACGTATCTCATTTTTCATATACAAATCTCGATGTATACCCTCAGAAAGGTATAGATTGATCTCGATATGCAAGAAATTTATCTGAGAAATAATTTATTTGATTTCAAGCTGTAATCTCATCTGGAACAGCAAATAGTAGTAACTCGCAAGAAAAAACAACAAAACCCGAAAAATATCGCCATTTTCAGGTTTTGTTGTTTTTTATGTCAGTATTAATTTTATCTCGATAATTCTTTCATCGATAAGACGTGAAAAAATAGAGAACAGTAGTTAAATGAACAATAAAAAGCTGCACAGTTGAAGCAAGGAGTGGTCAGTATAAAAGAATAATATCCAATTAGTGGTACAGCAATTTTAAGATTTATGGTAGCAATCAATGTATTTTTACTATAATCTTGGCATTGCTACACTGCTAAAATTTTCGATTTTATGGTAACAATTAATGTATTTTAAACATAATATTGGGTAAGAACAAGCTATGTAAACCTCAGATTTTATCGTAGTAATTAATGTATATTTACTATAATATTGACATTTCATACTGCAAAGAATTACGATTTTATGGTAACAATTAATGTATTTTAAACATAATATTGGGTAAGATCAAGCTATGTGAACCTCAGATTTTATCATGGTAATTGATGTGTATTTACTATAATATTGACATTGCACATTGCAGCAATTCTCGTTTTTATGGTAGCAATTAATGTATATTTATCGTGATTATGCCACAAGAATATTTGAATTTATGATAGATTAGGCTTATAATTTAAGAAAATACTTGGCACAGTGATTAAAGCTACATTTTCCTAAAGAACATTGTATATTTGCTAGTTTTGGCTTGAAATTATAAGAGATTGAGGACTACACGTTCGAGATATTGGGAGACTTTTTAGCCTGTCCTCCAAAGCAATAACCCATAAATAAACATCGCAGTTACCCGATTTTTTTATTTAGAACAAAAAATATGGCTAGAAAAATAAAAGTTTTAAGATTTTATCTGCGTACGTTCAGCTGGCAGTATCTTATACAGAAATCGAACAGCTTATATGCACTCGACCGACAGACGAAAGGGCAAGAAAAAAGCCACCACGATCAGACAATCGTAGTGGCGAACAAGATTTGGTTATGGGTAGTATAGGTTAAGAGCAAGGTAAAATCGCTTAGGAAAAGCTGGATTTTCCTATAAGATTACAGCTAAGTTAAAATATAACACTACAAGATACACACCAAGTTCTATAATGCGGATCAGAGAAGAAGGTGCATACTAGGATATGACACTTGGAACAACTGATTCAAGTATGTCAGCTAACTCCAGTATCACATCAAGGGGTGGTTGGGTGGGATAAGAAAAGACCTACTCCTTAGCCAAGCCTGACAGGTACGCAGCTAAGAGTTTCTTATCACTAGCAGAAAGCCTATCGTACTTGCTGAGTATATCAGCTTGTTCATCAGAGAGCTTGACAACGTGGGAGACAGGCTGATCTAGGGTATCGTCTTTGAAGAAGTCCGACATAGATACGCCGAGACCATTACAGAGTTTCATTAGGGTACTCACAGTTGGCATTGTATTTCTTACAAAGATATTATTCAGACTTGAGTATGGTATGTCAGACTCTTTGGCAAGCTTATAAATGCTCCAGCCGTAGTCAGTGAGGTACTTACGAAGTTTTACGAGTATCCAGTTTTCATTGATCATTTGGGTATCTCTCCTGTCAGTTTCTTTAACTTTGCTTTATATTATTATTTTAAAGAAATAAGACAGATAATTGAAGATGTAAATATGAGTTGTATAGTTCAAATAATATTACTCATATGAGGAATTAATTATTAAGAAAGTGTTGATTTTGAGTGAGAAATATGTTATACTGGAATAGAAGAAAAAATTTTTTAGAAAGGTGGAACTTTTTCTGCATCTCATTTGTCTATATACACAGAGGACAAGAGGTGGTCAGATGAATGAAGAAGTTCTCTGTATGATCTTTGGAAAACTTGCCGAAGGGTATCAGTTGACCGAAGATCAGCAAAAGGCATTGTTTAGGAAAATCATTGAAGATGGGAGTAGTTTAGAAAATGAAGGAAGACGTGGATTACACCGAAGCGGTGGAGAAAGCGAAGCAAGGTGATCAGCAGGCTAAAGAAGTGCTGTACATAGAAACTTGTCAGCATATGTTTTTCCTTGCTAAGAGCATCGTCAAAAGCGATGAGGAAGCAATGGACATTATTCACGACAGCTACATATGTGTATTTCAGAAGTTAGACAATATCAAGAACGCAGCTGGCTTTAAGTCTTATCTGAGAACAACAGTAGCAAACAGATGTAAGAATTATCTTAGAAAGAAAAAACCTTTATACCTGTCAGATATGACAGAGGACGGTACAGAACTCGAACTCGAAGACACGGACGGTGTTATTCCCGGAGAGCTAGTTGGAAATGAGGACGTTATCGAATGTGTACGCAGGGTAGTTGAAAGCCTGCCTGAGGAGCAGCGTATGTGTGTGATACTCAGGTATTACGATGAAATGAGTTTGCAGGAGATAGCAGACACGCTTGAAGTTTCTTTGGGTACTGTGAAAAGCAGGCTCAGCAGAGCGTCTAAGAAAATGCGTGACGAGATAGAACGCCTTGAGAAGGAAGAGAACAAGAAGTTCAGATGTATCATTCCGTTCTTCTGGCTCAGAGCTGGTCTTGAGGGTATGGAGAATGAAACTGACGTGCCTAAGGCACTTGAAGTTAAAGTATTTGGAAAATCTATTAGAAGAGGGGTATCAAAAATGGCGAGAAACATTATTGTTGCGGCAGCAGCTTTGGCGATAGCAGGAGGGGTATTTCTTACCGCTTGCGGAAATGACGAGGGTAAGAAAGGCACAACAAGCAGCCTTGCGGACACAAGTTCGATATCTTCCGCAGCTGAGGATAGCAGCTCTGAGGCTGAGGTGAAAGAGCCTAAGGTGTTTGAATGTGAGCTTGAGGCAGGCAGCGAAATGACCGCAGCTGAACTTGCTGCAAAGCTGAGCAGTGATAAGATCGACACAGCTGCATTTGCCAGCGGCGAAGAAAAGATAGCACTTGACAAGTTGGGCGTACAGAGCATTTCACTTAACATCAAGCTTGCCACAGGAGAGGAAGAACTCTGGAACATCACGGTAACGGTAGTTGACAGTGAGAAACCTAAATTCACGGGTATCAAGGAGAAGTATGAAATAACGGAGGGTGACAAGCTCCCTGATTTCAAGAAAGGGGTATCCGTGAAGGATAACTATGATGAGAGTGTAGAGTTCACAGCGGAGCTTGACGGCAAGGCAAAGAAGTCTGATTACAAGGCTGGAAAATACACTATCACCTACAAGGCTAAGGACAGCAGCGGTAACGAAGTGACCGCTACATCAAAGCTTATTATCAAGAAAAAGCCAGAGGAAAAGAAGAAGGACAAGAATGTCGAGGAGACTTCTGACAACAATACCAATGGCGGAGATAACTACAGCAATAACAATGGTGGCAACTCCGATAACAACAACTGGAGCAACGGAGGCAACGGTGGCTCTAACAACAATAATGGCGGAGGTAGCTCCAATAACGGCGGTAGCTCCAATAACAATGGAGGCAACTCCAATAATGGCGGTGGCTCTAGCAACAATAATGGTGGAGGTAGCTCTAATAATAACGGCGGTTCTGATGACGGTCACGTTTGGACTTGGCAGGATGAAAACGGAAACTGGCAGAGTGGCACGTTTGAGGATGGTAAGACACCGAATGGAAATGAATACGGCACGGGTACTCAGATGTGGGGCGACCCCTTCGGTTTAGGGTACGAGTATCCTTACGTTGTTTACCCTAATGGTGAAATAACAGGATTATAATTTACTTGCGAGTTAATTACGTCTACCTCAGATTAAATGCATCAACAAAGAGAGCGATTTCTTTCAAAGAGTTCGCTCTCTTTTCTTTAAAGAGAGGATTTGAAAGTATGATAAGTTACGATAAGAAAACGAGACATCTGATAGTATCATCAGCAGAAGTAGTAACCTTTGACATACAACTCAGAGGTAGAATAAATGTAGTTAGAGGAGCAGCCGCAACAGGTAAGACATATATGTGCAATCTGATAAGAAATGGAAATCCCCACCCAGATGTAGTCGTATTTGAAAGAGGCGTAAATTCAGTGAGGGATTTAACTCCCCTCTCAGATAAATTGATTATAATAGATAGAGCTGATATGTTGAGTGGTGAAGTAGTTGAGCACATATCTCAAGACCTTGACAACACCTACTTAATAATGGCACGAGTACCTTTAGGCTTGGGTATCACACCTCTTCTTTGATACAAAATTAGCAGATAAACAGCATCAAATCAAGTCCTGTTGGCGAAAACTCTTGCACCATTGGATTTTAGCAATATGGGGTATCAAGGGAGTGCATTTATCGCCGCAGACCGATTTTAGGGTGGTTTTCAGCAGCTATTTTGCATTATTAGCCGCCCTGCAAAATCCGGGTAGATTTTCGGGTGAGATTTATTCGTAATTTTGGAGATTTGAATTGCATCTAAACTAAAAAATTCACTATCTATGGGTACTACTAAATAAAAAGAGCACGGCTTGACGGCATTTTTCCTGCGGTCTGGCTGTGCTTTTTTCCTTTTGCCGCCACAGCCGCACACGGCGGCGTACACGGCTTTTGCTCCGCTGCTTGGGTATGTTTACCCTACGGCATTGCTGCAGCTCGACACGGCGGCACTCAGCGGCTTACGGCGTGGGTGGGGGTATCTTGCGACCGTTTGGGACAGTAGATCGTCTGCAAGCAACAACGAAATCAGTTAATCTTTTATCGTTTTAAGCAAAACTTTTTGCAGCCAAGCCAAGTGGAAATTTGCAAGCTGTTTCGCCATTAGCCAAGACCTGTTTGCGATAAACGCTAAATGCCACTTTTGCAAATAAAAGAGCTGAGATTGATGAAAATACAGATCAAATTTCCGATCAAGAAATTTTAAAAATATTTTGATATTAATTTTGAAGATGCTAAGCTGCGATTATATTAGTAGCTCCAGAGTGAACGGATGCGTTGAATTTAAAATCAATAACCTGAAATTCACGGCTGTCCGCTCTGGATTCTCTGGGGCAAAATTTTATAGGGAGGCGATTAATATGCCTGTGAAACAAAGGTCGATTTTTGCAGAGTGCTTAACCCTGCTCAAAGACATTAATTACGACAAAAAGTTAGCCTTGCAGACAAGGCAATCAGGGTACTTTACCCAAGAGCGAGTCATTGCCGCAAATAAGCTTTGGCAGTATATAAGCAGCTGCAAGTGGTGTCAGAGCAAGAGAGCGAGAGATCTCGTTAATGTGGCGAGAATGTCTGACTCTCAGGCGGCAACGGTGCTGAGTATTTCACCTAGCACCGTAAGAAGTCTGCGTAGCTATGCCAGCAGAAAGATCTATTCAATTATTGGCAAGGACTGCATTGCTGTTATCCGCAACGGAAATTCCAATGATCTTTTCAAGCTGTGCTGCAAACTCCATTACCATCTTTACGGGTACGAGACAGCCAGCAACTGGATACCTGAAAAGGTTATGGAGATGTTTCTGAAGAACGGGAGAACATCTACTCAGGTGTACAACCTGAGTCAATGCCTGCGTGAACTTGAGTTTCTCGCAAGGTACGATCTTGTGCGAATGTCGCTAAAGTGTTCAAGGGTCAATCCCGACAAGCTCACGTTTCTGCTAGAGATCCTGTCGGGTACTTCCACCAAGGGCAGCGGCTACACAAAGGAAGATGTGGTAAATCTCATTTTCCGACTTCAGAACAAAAACATTGGCAAGAAGTAAGTTTGAAAAACTATACATTTACGAACCACAAAGAAAACGTCCGCAAAGTCTGTGTTTTTGACTTTGCGGACGTTCGTATATAAAGTGAACTTTTACGAACAGGAGGACAATTTTTATGGTGTTTGGGTATGCGAGGGTATCAACTAAGCAGCAGAACGAAGACAGGCAGCTTGCCGCCTTGAAAGAGTACGGCGTTGCCGATAGCTGCATTTACATTGATAAGGAGTCGGGGAAAAATCTCCAGCGTGAACAGTATCAGATTTTGAGAAATGCCATTCTCCGTGAGGGCGATACGCTGGTAATCAAGGAGCTGGATCGCCTGTCGAGAAATAAGTCTGACATAAAAGCCGAGCTTGAGTACTATCGACAAATGAAAATTAAGGTAGTAATTCTTGACATTCCCACTACTAAAACAACATACGAAAATGAGAATAAATGGGTAGGCGATATGATAACCGCCGTGCTGATTGAAGTGCTTTCCAGTATGGCAGAGCAGGAGCGGCTAAAAATCAGAAAGCGGCAAGCAGAGGGTATCGCCATTGCCAAAAAGCAAGGCAAAAAATTTGGCAGACCTAAGGTAAACAAACCTTCCAACTGGAATAGTGTGATAATTGCTCTTGATCGGGGTGAGATAACGGCTGTTGAGGCGATGAAAAAGCTGAGATTAAAGAAGACATCGTTCTATAAGCTTAAGAACGCCGATAAAAACGCTGAGATGAAATAATAAATCGAGATGAAAAGTGTACAACGTGATGAAACCTGAGATGAAATATTTCTGGTGTACGAAATCGGCAGAAGTATGCATATCGGACGAGCTTTTCGTATAAATATGTTTATAGGAGAGGTAATCTAAATGAGAATTGTTGTACACGAACCAGAAACCGAGGCGGGAGTTCTTGAGCTGCAAAAGCGTGTCACAGACCTACACGGACACATCATCAAGAATTACATAACGAGAAATGTTCCCGAAGCCAAGAAACGTGAAGATGTTTTGCAGGCAGTAATTTCGGCATTACAGACCAATGTCACCTCAGTCTAAATAGCTTTTTATTTTGAGGTAGTTTTCTTGGGTCATATTGGCTTTATTGTACTCCCATTGTTTAAGGGTCGAGTGACCCACGTTCAATAATTCAGCCATCTTAAGCTGCGTAAGCGATAATCGTTTACGCAGCTTTTTTATTTGTTTGCCTTGATCGTTATATAAGAATTTGTTATAATCGTCCAGCAAGTCGCAAACGTCCACCTTATATAATTTTGCAAGTAAGATGATCTTATCGATAGGATATACACTTAATACGTTCTCCTCATATCTTATATAGGTTGTTCTGTCAACATTAATGTAATCGGCAATTTCGCTTTGCAGATAGCCGTTTTTACAGCGGTAAAATTTAAGCTTGTCCGAAACCGTTTCTGGGCTTTCAGAACTCTGCATCTTATGCACATAGTCAACATTCTTGTGCTTAGGAAAAGGGTTATGAATAGAGATGGTGTGAATGTATACAGGAGTGAACAGGGGTATTTTGTCATTTGAATAAAAGACGAAGAAGTTGTTGCTGAATGCCTTATAAATTCGCCAATGCCGCCCAGATGGACTATCCTTTGCAACATCGTGATAAAAATACGACTTTATGTTAGTGTTGCGTTCTCCACGCACCTGCTCCCATAGGTGGCGAAGCGACAGCCTTTCTTGTGGTCAAATGTTGACACAGCTTTTATTAGACCGATAGTGCCGATAGAGATAAGATCCTCCTGATCTGTGGAATTTGAATAATACTTTTTTATAATGTGTGCCACAAGACGGAGATTGTGTTCGATAAGCTTATCCTTTGACGCCTTGTCACCCTGCGCCATTCTCTCAAAACACTCACGCTCCTCTTTCGCAGACAACGGTTTTGGAAATACGCTGCGGCTGTCAAAATGCAGTGCGAAAAATAGAAAATTCCCCGTAAGCAGTTCAAACAGTGCTGAAAACATATTTGTCCCTCCTTATATAAAGTATCGCTCATACGCTTTTTAATCATATGATTTTTAGGGATTGTACTATTCTGATTTTGACATAAGGTCGCAAAATGTTTCTGATTTGTTAAATTTGCTGAAATATTGATTGTCTTGTTTGCTAAAATCACGAATATTGTTAACATTTTGTAAACAGACGGCATTTTACTTTTATCGTTAAACAAAGGGTGATATAATTATATCAGATAGGTATGTTTTTTGGGGGTGAGCGCTCATGATAAGCATAAAAGGACGATCGGTATTCGGAAGCATTGCAAGAGGAAAGCTGACCTTTTATCATCGTGACGAATTTATCATCAACAAGATAAAAGTGTCCGACCCTGAACTTGAATACAAAAAATATGTTAAGGCTAAAAACGCTGCTCTTGTGGAGCTTGGGGAGCTTTATGACCGTGCAAGGTTAAGCGTTGGGGAAGGCGACGCTCAAATATTTGTGATACACCAAATGCTTATCACCGACGAGCAATACGACAGCAGTATTCGCACAAAGATACTTGACGAGCATTTCAATGCCGATTATGCAGTTGCAAGCACTTCAAGAAGCTTTGCGGAGATGCTGGCACAAATGGACAGCGAATATATGCAAAGCAGAGCGGCTGACGTCAAGGACGTTTCAAACAGACTTTTAAGACACATATTAAACTGCGCCGACAAGCTTCCCATACTCAGAGAGAATGCCATTATCTGCACAGGTGACCTTATGCCCTCAGAAACCCTGCTCATGGACAAAACGAAGATAAAGGGCTTCTGCACAAGGTCCGGTTCTGTGAACTCTCATACTGCGATACTTGCGAAAAATCTTGGCATACCTGCCATTGTAAACGTTGGAGCGGAGCTTTCTGACGAATACGAGGGCAAGGAAGCCGTCCTTGACGGCTACAGCGGAACGCTTTACATAGAGCCTGATGAGCATACTCTCAGACAGCTTGAATACAAGGAAGCCGTTGAGGGCAGGAAAAAGGAACTTCTCACAAGGCTCAAAGGAAGAAAAAACATCACTCGTGACGGACATGAGATAAAGATATATGCGAATATACTCAACTCTGAGGAGCTTGAATCGGCGGTAAAAAACGACGCAGGTGGGATAGGTCTTTTCAGAACGGAGTTTATGTGCTTTGACAGACCTGCTTTTCCTGACGAGGATTTTCAGTTTTACACCTACCGCAAGGCATTGGAGGCAATGGAGGGTAAAGAGGTCATAATAGGCACTTATGATATAGGTGCAGACAAGATACCTGATTGTGCAGACATGAGTGCTGAGAGAAATCCCTCTATGGGCTGTAGAGGCATACGATTTTGTCTTGAAAGAGAAAGCATATTCAAAACACAGCTAAGGGCGTTATACAGAGCGTCTGTTTACGGACAGCTTTCAATACTTCTGCCTATGGTCATAGACGTGAGCGAGATACTGAGGGTGAAAGAGCTTATCGTGCAGGTCAAGGCAGAGCTTATAAAAGAGGGCAGGAAATTTGCCGACAATGTTAAGCTCGGGGCAATGATAGAGACCCCTGCGGCGGTGATAACAAGCGATATCATTGCCAAAGAGGTGGACTTTTTCAACATCGGCACCAACGACCTTGAACAGTTCACCTTTGCACTTGACAGGCAGAACCCATGTTATGACAGGGTATCACCGAAAAATCACAGGGCACTGCTTAGAATGATAAAAATGGTGTGCGACAACGCCCATGCAAACGGCATAAAAGCAGGCATTTGCGGTGAGATAGCAGGCGACCCAACGCTCACAGAGATATTTCTGGAGCTTGATGTGGATATGCTGTCGGTAGTTCCGTCAAGGGTACTGCCGCTGAGAAAGGCGGTAAGGAGCATAAGTCTTAAAGACCCGAAAAGGGCAGAGAATGACCTGAAGCTGTTTTTATAAAAAGGATAATTTTCCTCATTTCATATAGGCGGTGGAATACGTTATCGTGCGTGTTCCACCGCCTTTTTGCTTTGCTTGCAAATACGCTAATAAGGAGAGCGAACTGTTCACCACTACAGATATTTAAACAAAGAATGTATTTTATCTTATGGTCTGTATGGTTGTCTTATGAAAATCTTAAGCGTTTCTTAAAGCGGTTGACAGTTGGAACGGGCTATGATATACTTATAAACGCCACTAAAAAATACGTCTGAAAAAGACAAAACACAAGGAGGAGAAACTGTGAAACTAAGAAACATAAACAGAGGTCTGGTTCTTGGCGGTGTGCTTGCGCTGGGTGTTGTGTGCTACTCAGTGTATGATAACAACCAGTTCAAGACTTCCAAGCCTGAGATAGAACAGACCATGAGGGATTATATCGCAGACTTGACAAGTGCAAACGTTGGAAGCAGTGATAAGTTAAAAAGTCAACTTACAGATTTTGTGGATAAGCATTATGCTGACTACACCACTTCTGACAATGAGTACGCTTCGTCAAAGTCAGGACTTCTGGACGAAATAAACCAAGCTGAAGTTGCAACGCAAGGAGGAGATATCACCTCGGCTGAGTATGACATAAAAGAGATGTCAATAAACAAGAGTGGAGCTGACGGAGCAAAGGTCACTATGATATACAATGTGTGCTATGACGTATCAAAGGGCGACCCAACTTTTCTCACAACCAACGGCATAAACACCATGACAAGCGGTAACTACACAAATTCCGACAACTATGAACCCAGCACATCTTCATACAAGGCGATTTTCAGTTATGAAAATGCTGAATTTTATCTTTTGCGTACTTCTGACGGCTGGAAGATAGCAACGTCCAGCGACTACGGATATAGCGAGGATTACAACTTTGATGATAACAACAGTGACAGCGTGGCTGATGAAAGCAAGGCTGAGTCTGAGATAGTTCCGGACAGCAGTGCAGAAAGCTCAGACAGTGCAGAAAAATCCGACAGCGAGGGGGCAGACAGCGTTGAGTGATACTATTCTAAAGATAAAGGGGCTTAACAAGACCCTTGGCAAAAAGCAGATACTTCACAGCATAGATATGGAGTGTTACAGTGGCGAGGTCTACGGCTTTCTCGGTCCTAACGGTGCAGGAAAGACCACAACTATAAAGATAGCAGTGGGGCTTTTACAGCTTGACGAGGGGGAGATATCCATTAACGGGAAGGATATCAGAAAAGACTTTGAGGGCGCAATGGCGAACGTTGGAGGCATTGTTGAAAACCCTGAGATGTATAAATATCTCTCGGGACTTGAAAACCTACGTCAGTATGCGAGAATGAGAGAGGGAGTAACTGAGGAGCGTATCAAAGAGGTGGTGGAGCTTGTAAGGCTTTCAAACCGCATTAATGACAAGGTGTCGAAATACTCTCTGGGTATGCGTCAGCGTCTTGGCGTTGCGCAGGCTATCCTTCACAGACCAAAGCTTCTTATCCTTGATGAGCCTACAAACGGTCTTGACCCGCAGGGCATAAAGGAGCTTCGTGACATACTCAAAGAGCTTGCTCACAAGGAAGGCACTTGCGTTGTGGTATCGTCACATCTCATGAGTGAAATGGAAATGATGTGCGACAGAGTGGGCATTATCGCAAACGGAAAAATGATAGGCTCATACACAATGGAGGAGCTTATCTCACAGTCTGACAGCTCAATTGCTGAATATGTACTTGAAGTTGACGACCCTCAAAAGGCTATGGGTCTTATAAAGCTCGCAGACGAGGGCAAGCGTATCGACAAGGAAACAGGTGCAGTTGTCCTTTCTATCCCTGTGGAGATAGAGAAGAAAAAGATAGCCTCGGTGAACAAGACGCTTATCGAGGGCGGAGTTTCACTTTACACTGTTCACCGCAGAGAGAACAAGAAGCTTGAGGACGTATTCATCGAGCTTACAGGAGGAAAGGAAGGGGGCGTACAGATTGGCTAGATTTTTCAGACTTGTGAAAAACGAGTACATAAAGGTTTTCAAAAAGCTATCAACAAAAATAATGATCGTGCTTATAATAATATGTGCGCTTGGACTTTCAGGCATTGCACTTTTTGCAAAGCACAATATGGAGAGCAATAACTATTCAAGCTATGACGCAACTGGTGATTATCAGGAAACCATAGATTGGCTCAAAAACACAAACGGCGACCCTAACGAGATCGCAATGTGGCAGTATCTTATGGACAACGATATCGACAGCGATGATTGGAGATATGATGTACTGTCAGCCGTATTCGCAGACGGCACCGGTGATATGTCAGGGATAAAGAAGTATCTTGACGACAACGATTGGCGTGGCTTCTGTCAATACAGGCTGGATAATGACATACTCACAGAGGGCGAAAAGTGGGAATATCAATACAGATTGGACAAGGATATTTCCTTTGACAAGTCAAACGAAAAGAAAAACGATCTTATCATGACAGTTGCAAATGCAAAAAACACCATTGCGACCATGGGCGACGCAAAGTCTGACGGACAGAACAGCAGAGCAAAGCTGGAGGATAATATAAAACTTGCACTCTATCAGCTTGACAATGATAAGCTCGACAACACAGCAAACCAAATGACGCTGTTTGAAACAAGCGAGCCTGAGCAGATAACATTCTGGACTGTGTTTCTCACAAGCACTTCCCTTGTAACAGTAGTCGCACTGCTTGCTATCGTTATCGCAGGCGGCATTGTATCCTCTGAATTTTCACAGGGAACTGTCAAGTTCCTGCTTATAAACCCTGTTAAACGCTGGAAGATACTCATGTCAAAATACTTCACTGTCATCACAGTGGGTTACATAATGCTTTGCATACTTTTCGTGGTGATGATACCTATTACAGGGCTTATGCTCGGCTTTGACGGCTTCTCAACGCCTTATATCTATGTAAGCGGCGGCGAGGTAAAGGAAATGCCTACACTGCTTTATGCGGCAGAGCAATATCTGATGAAAAGCGTTGAAATGGTGGTAATGTCAACACTGGCGTTTGCTATCTCGTCACTCGTAAGAAGCACAGCTCTTGCTATCGGCGTCAGCGTATTCACAATGTGCATAGGCTCAACAGTCACACAGCTTTTGGGTCAGCTTGGGCAGGATTGGGCAAGATTCCTTGTGTTCGCAAACACAGACCTTGCTTCTATCTCAAAGGGCTACTCGATATTTGCTCAGCACAGCCTGACCTTTGCCGTAGGCGTTCTTATAGCACACATGGTGGTGTTCCTACTCACCGCATGGGACGGCTTTACAAAGCGTTCTGTATAAAACAGAATAAAAACATCAAACGGGCGGAGAAATTTCGCTCGTTTTTTGTTGCTGAAAAGGGTAAACAAATGAACAGATTATCATATAAACATAAGATTGACAAGGGTGAATAAATATTGTATAATAGTCGAGTTGATACAGAGATCGTTTTAAGACCATGGATATTTTACAGGAGATAGATATATGTTTGAAACTTTAGTTGACGTTTTTCTTGACGCATTAATAGACAGCCTTAAGATCCTGCCTTTTCTGTTCGGAGTTTATCTGCTTATAGAGTATATAGAGCATCGTTCTGCCGACAAGCTTGGAAAGGCTCTTAGAAAAATGGGACCTTTTGGTGCGATAGGAGGAAGCATACTTGGAGCAGTGCCCCAGTGCGGATTTTCCGTTGTGGCTTCCAACCTTTACTCAGGCAGGCTCATCACAATGGGAACTCTCATTTCGGTATACCTTGCCACAAGCGACGAGGCAATACCAATGATGATAGCAAACCCTGCATTTGCCGGCAAGCTTTGGCAGCTTATTCTTATAAAGGTAGCTGTGGCTATAATAGCAGGTGTGCTTGTTGACCTTATCTTAAAGCTTATGGGCAAAAAGCAGGACGAAGAGCCTTTCAAGGAGATTTGTGAGGACTGCGACTGCGAACACCACAGTATTTTGCACTCGGCACTTCACCACACTGTAAGCATAATACTTTTTATATTTGCGGTAAACCTTATTCTCGGTGCGGTAATGGAGTTTGCAGGAGAGGACACAGTAAAGACCCTGCTTATGTCTGACAGCATAGTTCAGCCGTTCATAGCAGGAATAATAGGCTTTATCCCGAACTGTGCGGCTTCTGTTGTTCTTACACAGCTTTATATCGAAGGTGTTGTGAGCTTCGGCTCGCTTATCGCAGGACTTTGCACAGGGGCAGGAGTAGGACTTCTGGTGCTTTTCAAGACCAACAAGCACAACATGAAAGAGAATTTCGCCATAATGGGAATACTTTATGTTTTCGGTGTGGCAGCAGGCTTTGTGGCAAGTCTGTTCTAAAATATGATAGACAGATAAAAGGAGCAATTCGCAATGAACTGCTCCTTTTTGTTTGCAAAAAAATCTTCGTATGTATAATGGGTTGCCCCTACACTACATCATATCCTCAATAAGATAAGGCAGGCTTATGCGGAAGCAAACGCCGCCTTTTTTCATATCGTTTTCTACCTCTATGCTGCCCTCGGAAAGCTCGATTATCCTTTTTACAAGTGCAAGTCCAAGACCGTTGCCCTCTGTTGCACGGGAGCGGTCGCCCTGATAGAACTTATCAAATATCTTCGCCTTTACGTCAGGGGCTATAGACGGACCGTTGTCCCATATCTCCGCCGAGATATTCTTCTCGTTGCGGAAAAGCTTCACGCTTATCTTTCCGCCCTCCGGGGTGAACTTGATAGCGTTGTTGATGATATTCTGCCATATCTGCGCCATAAGCTCCTCACTGCCCACATACATGATATCCTCAAGGTCGATATCAAGGTCGATTTTTTTCTTCGACCACTCAGGTTCAAGCACAAGAAGTATTTTTCTTATCTGCTCGTCAAGAGAAAATCTTGTCTTTTTGCCCACTGTTTTCTGATTTTCAAGCTTTGTGAGCCTCAAAATATTTGACGAAAGCTTTGAAAGCCGTGATGTTTCATCGATTATTATCTGTGTGTATTCCTCACGCTCCTGCTCGGTTATATCGTCAGATTGCAGAAGCTTTGCAAAGCCCTGTATGGAAGCCAGAGGCGTTTTGAACTCGTGGGAAATGTTTGAGATAAAGTCACCTCTCAGCGTTTCCGTACCTGCAAGCTCCTCAGCCATTTTGTTAAAGTTCTGCGCAAGTATGCTGTATTCAGGATCAGACGGCTCTCTTACTCTTACCTTAAAATTGCCCTTTGCTATCTCAGCCGCCGCCGCACTAAGATCTCGTATAGGCTGTATAATGCTTCGGCTCATGAACGCTGTTATAATGGTACCGATAACGATACAGACCATAAAAGCTATGATGACAACAAGGTTTACTACCCAGTAAACGCTGTCGCTTGAAAAGCTGTCTATGATAACGAACTTATCATAGACCTGGGAGATTATAGTTGCGTTAGGCACAACACCCTCTGAGGACACATAATATCCCTTATGCACGATATCTGCAAAATGGTCGTGTACTCTTGAATCGTTTTTATCCACCACTGACAGACTATAGGCTGAATTGTTCACAATGGAAACTATCTCGTCCACAGTGAAGCCGCCCTTTTCTTCAAGCTGATCCATTGCCATGGAAAGCTCCACCAACTGCTGTTCGGCATTGCTTTTCATTACAGGACTGCACACCATTACAAGCACTGACACCGATATAGAAGCCGACACCAGCATCACAAAGAAAAACATAAGAGTCAGCTTGAACTGCAAACTTGTTTTATTTTTGGTCTTTTTCTTATCCAAACCCCTCACCCCTCAAGCTTATCCCTCACTGCTTTTTCACAGCCTTATAGCCAAGTCCACGAACCGTGACAATATCAAAGGATTCACAGCTTCCGTAACGCTCTCTCAGCCTTTTAACGTGAACGTCAACAGTACGCTCGTCAACGTCCTTATCCATTCCCCAAAGCTCGTCAAGGAGCTGGCGGCGTGTGAATATCTTGTCAGGGTAGCTGAGCAGTTTAAAAAGCAGTTTGAACTCCATTTGCGGTATAGTTTCCGCCGCTCCGCCGTCAACCGCCACGCTCATAGCGTCATAATCAAGCACGCAGTTTCCCACAGTAAGAGAATGTTCCGACGCCATTTTTGAACGCCTTAAAAGCGCACCCACACGGAGTATCATCTCATTTATATCAATAGGCTTTACCATATAATCGTCTGTGCCGGCAGAAAAGCCCTCCTGCTTGTCCTCGAAGGTCTCCTTTGCGGTGACCATAAGTATAGGCAGATTGAAATCAGCCTTTCTGAGCTGTCTTGTAAGCTCGTAGCCGTCCATATTCGGCATCATTATATCTGAAATTATAAGGTCTATATTCGTTTTTTCAAGAACGTCCAAAGCCTCCAGACCGTCATTTGCAAGAAAAGTCACATAGCCATGCTGTTTAAGTGCGGCAGACATGAGTTTTCTAAGGCTTGCGTCGTCCTCCACCACAAGTATCTGAAACATAAAATATCCTCCCTCGTAAAAAAAATTCCCCAATAATGACATTATAGCTTATAATTGTGAACTGGTGATTAACATTTATTTTTTTCAAAAAACTCTCCGAAACCCCCTGAAAATTCATATTCGGTTCACACAGAACTGGTATTATATAATCACAGCAGAAGATACAAAAAAAGCTTTGGTAATTGGTAAAACTTAAAGTCAGGTTTTTGTCTTCTTTCCCTCTGCGATTCCCCAAGTCGCTGATACATTTCCTCGTCTTTAGGTTTTACCAAATACCAAAGAATCCCTTTCATAATTCTATAAAAAATTAATGCTCATTTCAGCCGATGGAAGTGGGTATTAATTTTTTTGCTCTTTTAGATGCGACAAAAAACCGCAGAAGCCATATAAAATGACCTCTGCGGATATTTTTTTGCCTTTATTAGCCGTTAGCTGCAAAGCTTTTCACGAAGCTCAGCCGCCTTTCCAAGAAGCGCACAGATGTAGCTGTCCACATCAGGCTTTGCAAATCCACCAAGCGCTGAGCCTTTAAGCTTTCGCTGACCTGTTTCTCCGGGGATAACAAAGTTATCACCGTTCTTTTTCTTTTCGATAGCCGACTCCAGCATATAGATCTCGCTGGTTATTGTGTCGATATATTTTAATGTATCAAGCTTATCATAGCCGCCAAAAAAACACGTTTTCAGACTATCCATTATTCTTCCCCCTGCCTTACTGCTGTTTTGTACAGCAATTGTTATCAAAGCCTACAATCTTTATTTGATTTAATTATATCACAAATACTTAGCTTTGTCAATAGGTTTGAAAATGAATGTTCACATTTAAGTAATTTTATATGAATTTTCGTGGCGTTTTATGTTGAATAATTATAGATATAAAAAAACGCAGCCCTTGCAGACTGCGTTTTTACGTTATATAAGTCTTTTGATTATAGTAATGTTGTTGTATCTTGAAAAATACTCAACATTTGAAATAACGATACCAGTGGCAGTGTTCTGGGCATGTACCATTTTGCCGTCGCCGATATAGATAGCAACGTGGTAAATGCTCGAGATCGACGCTCCGCCAAAGAAGATAACATCGCCCTTCTTCATGTTGTTATATGAAACTGTAGTGCCGTATAAAGCCTGCGAAGCCGCAAAGTGCGGAAGATTTATTCCCACCTGTGCGAACGAGAGCATCACAAGACCCGAACAATCCGTTGCACCAAACTGTGAACCGCCCCATACATACGCTCCGCCCACCATGCTTTTGGCATACGAAACAACAGTGTCTATTTTAGAACTGCTTGAATTATCAGGCTTAGGCGCAGGCGCTGCTGTTGTTGTGGTAGTGGTCTTTTTGCTTGTTTCAGGCTTTGGCTTAGCTGTTTCCTGCGGAGTTGTGGTGGTCTGAACCGTAGTTTCGTCAGGCTTTTCCGTCTGAGCCGGCTTCTTCGTGGTAGTGGTCTTTTCACCGCTGTTGCCACTCTTTTTGGTGGTGGTAGTCTTTTTCTTGGTGGTGGTCGTAGTCGTGGTGGTATTCGCCTTTGAGGACACCTCCGCATACTTATTGTCCACCTGCTGTGACTTATTTTCAAGGTCGCTCTTATCGTTCTTTATCTGCTCGATAAGCTTGCCCGACTCCTGCTCCATTTTCAGAAGCTCCGCCTGCTCGCCCGCCAAAGTTTTCTGCTCCTTGGCATATTCCTCAGCCTTTGCTTTGAGCTGTTTTATCTGCTCATCAAGCTCCGCCTTGGTCTTTTCAAGCTTTTTATACTGATCCAAAAGCTCGTTAAGTTCGTCATTATCGTGCTTTGCAACTCTCGTCACAAGCTCTATCCTCATAAGAATGTCATAAAAATCAGATGAATTTATCAGCACGTTCGTGTACGAATCTGCTCCTCCTGCAACATACATTGCACGAATACGCTCCATAAAATCGTCCTTGCCCTCGTTTATTGCAGTTTCCTGCAAGTCAAGGCTGTGCTGAGTGTCAAGCTGTTTGCCGTCAAGCTCTGCCATTTGATCTTCAAGCTCAGAGGAATATTTCTCTGAATTTGCTATCTTTTTCTGTATGGATTTATATTTTTTCTTTATAGCCTCAAGGTTGTCCTGCTCGTCGGCAAGCTTTTTGTCAGCGTCAGCTATCTGCTTATCAAGCTCCTGCTGTTGCTTTTTTAGCTCTTCAAGCTGACTGCTGTATGTATCGTTATCCGCCAAAGCGATATCACTTACGCTTCCGTCAGAAAAACCAAAGGCGGCAAAAGCTATGCACAGAGCCATACAGCCTGCGGCTATTCTTTTCATGGGGTAAATTTTTTTCATAATATCAGTTCTCCAAAATATAAGCGTATTATATATTTCTCACGCTGTAACGTTTATGTAGTCCCTTTAATTATAACGCAAAACCCCGTTCTTGTCAAGAAACCAACCGCTAAAAGCCGTATTTTCGGCATTTTAAGACAATTCGCCGCACATATTTTGTGCGTTATTGCACCTATTCTCCTCCGAACATCTCACCCAAGGTCTTTCCTATAAGCTCGCCTGTATACTGTGCCTGAGTGATAGAATTGCCGTGGCTTCCCACCTCTATAAGAAGCGAGCCGGTGGTCAAGTCCTGATTATAGTGGCGATAGTCGAAAAGAACAGGCCGTGTAAGCCCCTGCCAATCGCTCTCCAAAGCCGACTGCAAAGCACAGGCAAAGTGAAAATTCTTCATATAGTCAGGCATACCCATAGTGCCGTCATCACACCCTGATATTATCATAAGCTGAGCCGCTTCTCTGCCATCTATCTCCGCCACAGGTGCGAGCCTTGTGCCGTCCTCACGCTCTATGCCGTCACGGTGAACGTCAAGACATACCTTTATAGAGGGGTACTCCTCCAATATCTGCTTTACCGCCATTCGGCTTGAATCGTAAGAGCCGTCATAGCTGGGATAATCATGCACAAGTGTATCGTGGATATACGCAACGCCTGCTTTGTCAAGCTGTTCGCATATCTTGTCCCCTACCGACAGCATATTCATTTCAGGTTCGGTGGTCTTGCAGGAAAAGGAGCTGTCATAGTGGTCTTTGTCTGTGGGCTCAAAGCTTTCCGTGGCGTGGGTATGATAAATAAGTATCTGCGGCTCAGAGGAATTTCCGTCTATTTGAAAATCATATGGCTTTGAGCTTTCCTCGTAAAGCTCATCATTTGAAAGGTCAGTGCAGTTTCTCACCTGACCGCCGCCGTCAAGGTCGAAATACTGCTCGCCGTCATATCTTCCGTAGGTGTATTTTTCTATAACACCGTCATTCCCCTCCATGCTTGCAGGATATGGTATCTTGTCCGTCACGTCCTGAGCAGGCAAAGGACTTGGCACTTCTGCGCTTACAGATGGCGTTTGCTTCTCCTGTGGCGCCATATCCATATCCCATATGCTGTGCTTTGACACCACTGCCGCTTCAAGCTTGTTTGATACCACAGGCTTTGATGCCGTATCCGTTTCGCTTTCCATAGCGAAACAAGGCTTGTATTCTCCCATAGCCACCCCTGCCGCCACAGCCGCCACCCTGCCGAACCTGCTTGCAGATCTTGCATAAAGCCATATCCCCGTGGGCATAACGAACGCCACTATTATAACTGCAACACAACGCAGGCAGACTTTCTTTATATCCAATGCTGTCACTCCCATATACATCTTAGTATTATAATGTATATGCAGGACGAGCCGTCATATTACCTGCCCAGCTTCACCTTAACAGGCTTGCCCACTGTCATAGAGTCATGGGTCACGTTGCAGTCATAGCATAGTATCTTCACGCCCTTTCGGGAAGCTTTCTCCAAAGCCTCTCCGAACTCAGGGTGAGTGTCATAATTTGGAGTGAAATATTTCACATCGCTCATCTGAACGAGTATCATTATATAAGACTCATACCCCTCATCAAGGCAGTGAGAAAGTTCCTCTATATGCTTCACCCCACGGAGGGTAGGAGCGTCAGGGAAAAGCACAACGCCGTCTTTCTCCAGCGTACAGCCCTTGACTTCCATGAAGATCTTCCTATCCTGCGACTCTAAGTAAAAGTCAAAGCGTGAATTGCCGTATTTCTTTTCGGGATAGACCGAGAAGCCCTCGCCAAAAGGCATTTTTTCTCTCAGCCACTCCCCTACCGCCTTATTCGGGGCTTGGCTGTCCATGTTTATGAGCCTGTCACCTTTTTCCACTGCAACAAGGTCAAAAGCGGTCTTTCTCGATTCGCTGTCTGAATGTTCAAGCCAAACAGTACACCCCTCCACCAAAAGCTCTTTGCATCTGCCCGTATTTTTCACATGGCAGACCTCGGCTTTGCCGTCTATCTCAACGTTGGCGATAAACCTATTCGGCCTTGATAGAAATTTGCCTTTATGTATATTATCGTATCTCATAATTCGCTCCTTTTATTCTTACTATTCACATTATACCACAAATATGTTTGATTATAAATACCTAAATCAAGCTTTCTTAGCTTTGCTGATTTGTGATTCGATACGAAAAGAGAAAAATATTTCACAAAATCTATTGACGTTATTTGTGAAATATGTTATAGTTTTGAGTATAGGTTATATAACAATAATAATTTATTAAAATTTTAGAAAGAGGTATTTATAATGAAAAAAATAACTGCACTTCTCGTTTCACTTATAATGTCATGCGCAGTAATGGCAGGCTGTTCTGACAGCAGTTCTTCAAGCTCATCAAAAGCAGACAGCACATCAAAGGCAGAAACAAGCGCAGCCGCTGACGAGTCAACTGCTTCAGAAGCAGGCACAGCCACAGATCTCGAGGATACTCTCACAGCGCAGTATACAAAGAAGATACAGGGCGAGAGCCTTGCTATCGACATGACAGTGGCAAGCGAATATGACAATTCATCAGCTGTTGTTGAGATATCAGGCGGCAATATGCACATGAAAATGAACTTTATGGGCGTGGATATGGATATCTATAATATCGACGGAGTTATGTACACACTTGACAGCGAGTCAAAAACGTATTACACTGTTGATATGGAAGAATCTATCGACGACTTCAAGAGCGAGATAGGCTACGGCATTAACGACAGCTACAAGTTCATAAGCTCTGAAACAACTGACGACGGTCTTATCTGCGAAACTTTTGAAAGCACAGAAGATCCTGATATCGAGCTTGAATCAGGCGTAACTCTCGACACAAGCGATTCTGACGATTATTCTTTCACAACAACATTCAAGTATTACTTCAATGCTGACACAAAGGATATTGTTAAGATAGAAACTATCTCTGACGGCTCAACGACTACTGTTACAGTAAACTCATTCACAACTGAAAACGTTGAAGTCAAGCTTCCTGACGATTTTGACAGTTGGACAGAGCAGTCTTTCGATAAGGACACTGAAGATATCCCTTATGACGCTGAACTCGATGTTGAGTCAGGCGCTGAGTCAGCCGAGTGATTCTTGTCATTTTTCGGAGGCAAAATATTATGAACAAGAAAATGGTAACTATTATTGCAGCTTTGGCAATGTGTACAGCAATGGCAGGCTGCACTAAGAGCGATACTGCAAGCTCTTCAAAGGCTGAAACAACTACTACAACAACGGCTGCCGCAGAGTCTGCCGCTCCTGCTGAAAGCAACGCTGACAGCACTCCCGCAAATGTAGGCACAACGGATTATGACGTTGACGGTGATTTCAGAGCTTTCGAGCAGATGAAAGACAAGTATGAGGGCAACTATCTTGCGAACCTTACAGGTCAGATGTCAAACAAAGGCACAAAGTATACTATCTGCATAAAGGACGGCAAGGCTTATCAGGCACTCACAGTTCAGGGCATGAAGTCATACACAGTTTGCCCTGGCGACGGAAAGCTTTACAACGTTTCAGAAGGCACGACTACCTACAGCATTGAGGACGACGACGGAAATCAGTGGAAGTCAGCCGACATTCTTTTCGGCGCGACCCTCGATTTTGACCACGCATATATTGACACAACAACAAACGTTGTTCACGAGTATTATAACCTCGACAGCAGTGTCTCAGGCGGTGAGGGTCAGATAGTTTACGGCTTTGACGGCGCTACATATGACCTTAAGCAGGTAGTTCTGCTCCCAGAGGGTGCTGACGAATCAAGTGCAGTTTACTTCACTGTAGATTCCATTGGCGAAGCAGACGACAGCCTGCTTGCTGTTCCTGATCTTTCTGCTTATACAAAAGAATAATTTTATCTGATCTTTTTCCAACATCGGGCGGACAGACCACTGCGGTCTGCCCGCTTTTTTGCATTTTCAGCAAAGTGTTGTGCAATATGACGGAAAAGAAATTCAAATATTTTTAAAATTTGTGAGAAAAATAGTCTTAAACCCCTTGACAAAATCGTCAAAAGGGTATAAACTATACTTAGCACTCGAGAAGAAAGAGTGCTAACACTTAAATACAATAAGTGCTAACAAGAAGAACGGGTGGTGAGCAAATGGACGACCGCAAGCTGAAAATACTTTCAGCGGTAGTCAATGAATATATCGTAACAGGCGAGCCTGTAGGCTCAAAGGCGATAATGGCTCACGTCAAAGCGTCCTCAGCGACCATAAGAAATGAAATGGCAGAGCTTGAGAAGCAAGGCTATCTCGAACAGCCACACACCTCCGCAGGCAGAATACCAACATATAAGGGCTACAGGCTTTATGTTGACCAGCTCATGGAGCAAAACCAGCTTACAGCAAATGAAAAGAAGATGCTGGATTCAATGATACCGCAGGAATATGTCACAGAGGAAGACCTTGTGAACAAGGCTTCAATGGCATTGGCGGATCTTACGAAATGTGCGGCGGTGGTCGCAAACGCAACGCCAAAGTTCTCGCTTATCTCAAAGGTAGAGGTAATACCTACAGGAAAGAGAATGTACGTTATTTTGATGATAACGTCCAACGGCTCTATTAAGAATAAGGTTTGCCGATTGGAGTTCGACCTCAGTCAGGATCAGCTTGAGTTTTTTGATAACTTCGTAAAGGAAAATCTCAACGGCGTGCCTATCGACAGTCTTTCGGACGCTTATCTTGAAAAGCTCACAGAAGCAATGGGAACGTACATGATGACCCTTTCACCGCTTGTTTCCGAGATAATGAAGATGACAAAGGAAATGAGCAGCGTGTCTATCAAAGGTCAGAGTAATCTTCTCACCTGCAAGGACTTCAACCAAAATGAGATAATAAGCTTTCTCGATAATCAGAAGGAGCTTAAAGGATTTATTGACGAAACGTTCTCAGGGCTTCACGTTATGTTCTCCCCTGAGCGTGACGGGTTTGTTATCCACAACTCCTCTATTATAACAGCTCCGTTCTCAAAGGACGGCAAAACAGCAGGTGCGCTGGGGCTTATAGGTCCTATGAGGCTCGACTATGCGAAGTTTATCCCATATCTCGAGTATTTCACAGGAAAGATATCGGAAATGATATCCGAAAAGCCACAAGAGCAAAACAAAGAAGATGACGAAAATAAATAAAAAGAAAGGCAGGCGGCGTAAATTGAGTAAGGAAACTGAAAAGGACACCGAGCTTGAAAAAGAGGAAAACACCTCTGCTGAAAGCGAAGAAGTGAAAGAAGCGGCGGATACCGCAGAAAATGCCACTGAGGATACAAAGAAAAAGGCGGAGGAGAGCGAAACAGAAAAGCTGAAAAAAGAGCTTGCCGAAGCAAATGACAAGTATCTCAGACTTATGGCTGAATATGATAACTTCAGAAAAAGAAGCGCAAAGGAAAGACTGGAGCTTACAGACACAGCAAAGGGAAATGTGATAAACGGCTTCCTGCCGGTGTTTGACAACTTTGAAAGAGCGTTAGGCACAGAAACTCAGGACGCAGTTTATAAACAGGGTGTTGAAATGATCTTCAATCAGTTCAGCGACGCTCTGAAAAAGCTCAACGTTGAGGTCATGGAGCTTGCGGGCAAGGAATTTGACCCGAACGTTGCAACGGCGGTCAGCACAGTTGACGACCCTGACCTGGGTGAAAATATTGTGGCGCAGGTGCTTCAAAACGGCTACACCATAGGCGGCAAGGTCATAAGACACGCAATGGTAATAGTAGCAAACCCATAAACAAAGACATCGGGACTTAAGGTCTTGATATAAATTAAGTAAATTTTGAAAGGACTTGATCTTATGAGCAAAATCATCGGTATAGATTTAGGTACAACAAACTCTTGTGTAGCAGTTATGGAGGGCGGCGAAGCCGTTGTTATCCCTAACAGCGAGGGTGCAAGAACAACTCCGTCAGTAGTTGGCGTTTCAAAGAACGGCGACAGACTTATCGGTCAGGTAGCAAAAAGACAGGCTGTTACAAACTATGACAACACTGTAATTTCTATCAAAAGACATATGGGCTCTGACTACAAGGCTCACATGGGCGGCAAGGATTACACTCCACAGGAGATCTCAGCTATGATACTCCAGAAGCTGAAAGCTGACGCTGAGGCTTATCTGGGTGAAAAGGTAACAGAGGCTGTTATCACAGTTCCTGCATACTTCACAGACGCACAAAGACAGGCTACTAAGGACGCAGGTCAGATCGCAGGTCTGACAGTTAAGAGAATCATCAATGAGCCAACAGCCGCTGCACTTTCTTACGGTATTGATAAAGAAGAGGATCAGAAGGTCATGGTTTACGACCTTGGCGGCGGTACATTCGATGTATCTATCATCGAAATGGGCGACGGTGTTACAGAAGTTCTTGCCACAGCAGGTAACAACCACCTGGGCGGCGACGACTTCGACCAGAGAATTATCGACTGGATGATCGCAGAGTTCAAGAAGACTGAGGGCGTTGACCTCTCAGGTGATAAAATGGCAATGCAGAGACTTAAGGAAGCTGCCGAGAAGGCTAAGATAGAGCTTTCATCTACAGCATCATCAACTATCTCTCTCCCATTCATCACAGCAGACGCTACAGGTCCAAAGCATCTTGAAATGACACTTACACAGGCTAAGTTCAACGAAATGACAGCAGACCTTGTTGAGTCAACAATGGGACCAGTTCGTCAGGCACTTTCAGACTCAGGTCTGTCAGCTAACGACCTTCAGAAAGTCCTTATGGTCGGTGGTTCTTCAAGAATACCAGCCGTTCAGGAAGCTGTTAAGAAATTCCTTGGCAAAGAGCCATTCAAGGGCATCAACCCAGATGAGTGCGTAGCACTTGGTGCTGCATATCAGGGCGGCGTACTTGCAGGCGATGTTAAGGACGGTCTGCTCCTCCTCGATGTAACTCCACTGTCACTTGGTCTTGAAACAATGGGCGGTATCTGCACAAAGATCATCGAGAGAAACACAACTATACCTACAAAGAAGTCACAGATATTCTCAACTGCCGCTGATAATCAGTCAGCTGTTGATATCAACGTACTTCAGGGTGAGCGTGAGTTCGCTAAGGACAACAAACAGCTCGGTATGTTCAGACTTGACGGAATCGCTCCTGCTCCAAGAGGTGTTCCACAGATCGAGGTAACATTCGATATCGACGCTAACGGTATTGTACACGTTTCCGCTAAGGATCTTGGCACAGGCAAGGAGCAGAACATCACGATCACTTCTTCAACAAATATGTCTAAGGACGATATAGATAAGGCTGTCAAGGAAGCTGAGGCATATGCAGCAGAGGACGCTAAGAAGAAAGAGGACGTTGACGCAAGAAACGCTGCTGATCAGCTTTGCTTCCAGGCTGAAAAGTCACTGGGCGAGTTCGGCGACAAGGTAGACGCTGCTGACAAGTCAGCTTGTCAGGCTAAGATAGACGCTCTTAAGGAAGCCCTCAAGGGTACTGATATCGAGGCTATCAAGGCTAAGCACAAGGAGCTTGAGGAAACATTCCAGGGCGTTGCAACTAAGGTATATCAGCAGGCTGCACAGGCACAGCAGGCAGCAGGCGGTGCCGCAGGCTTTGACCCTAACAACATGGGCGGAGCAAATGGCGGCAGCAACGGCGGCGCTTCAAACAACGGCGGCGACGACGTTATAGACGCTGAGTTTACTGACGCAGAATAAATCATAACGGCTGCCTCTGCTCCGATTTTTCGAGCAGGGGCTATTGCCGTATTAAAAGGCTGTGTGAAAAGCGTGAAAGGACTATACTTACAAAAAGGAGGCAAGCCCATGCCCCAAGACTTTCACGATCTGCAGCTTACAGAGCATGGGCGTTTATATGGCTGAAAAAAGAGATTACTATGAAGTGCTTGGCGTTTCTAAAACTGCCACAGACGATGAATTAAAAAAGGCATTCCGTAAGCTTGCAAAGCAGTATCACCCTGACCTTCACCCTGGCGACAAAGAGTGCGAGGAGAAGTTCAAGGAAGTAAATGAAGCTTATGAGGTGCTTTCAGATAAAGATAAAAGAGCAAGATATGACCAGTTTGGTCACGCAGGCGTAGACCCGAACTACGGTGCAGGCGGTGGAGCAGGTGCAGGAGGCTTCGGCGGATTTGGCGATATGGGCGATATTTTCGATTCCATTTTCGGTGGATTTGGCGGTGGCTTCGGTGGCGGACGTTCTGCTAACCCTAACGCACCAAGACGCGGCGAGGATATAAGAGCGAACGTTGTTCTTGACTTCATGGAAGCCTGCAAGGGCAAGACTGTGAAACTTCGCATAAACAGAGCCGAAAAATGTCCTGACTGTCACGGCACAGGCGCAGCCGCAGGTTCTTCGCCTAAGACCTGTCCTGACTGCCACGGCACTGGTACAGTAAGGATAACACAGAGAACGCCTTTCGGAAACATCGCTCAGACCACGACTTGCAGTCGCTGTGGCGGTAAGGGTCAGATAATCGACAACCCTTGCCATACCTGCAACGGTCAGGGCAGAGTAAAGAAGGTATCTGAAAAGGAGATAAACGTTCCTGCCGGCATCGACGATGGTCAGACACTTAGAGTAGGCGGTGAGGGCAACTGCGGTATAAACGGAGGTCCTAACGGCGACCTGCACATCAACATTACAGTTCGACCTGACCCTATTTTCGAGCGTGACGGCTATGACGTGTGGACAGAGATACCGCTTACTTATGCACAGGCTACTCTCGGTGACGAGATAACAGTTCCTACAGTTGATGGCAAGGTAAAATACACAGTGCCGGAGGGTACACAGACAGGCACAGTGTTCCGTCTGAGAGGCAAGGGCATAAAGAAGGTAAACAGAAACGACCACGGCGACCACTACGTTCGTGTAACAGTTGAAGTTCCACGCAATCTGACCAAAGAGCAGAAAGAAAAGCTCCGTGACTACGAAAAGTCTCTCGGTGAAAAGAACTACGCAAAGCGCAAAACATTCTTTGACAAGCTCAAAGACAAATTCAAATAACCAAAAAAAAGGAGAACGGCACAAGGCTGTTCTCCTTTTTGTTTGCAAAAAAATGCCGCAGGAAGACCCACGGCAATTATCATCTTATCAAGCCATACCTGTGTGCTTTTTGATAGCCGCAAAGGACTCCGCACTGATAACGTGTTCCATACGGCAAGCGTCCTCTACTGCAACTTTCTCGTCAACACCAAGCTTTATGAGCCACTGTGAAAGCAACGTATGACGCTCATACATTTTCTCGGCTATCTCCAAGCCCTTGTCTGTCAAACGAATATAACCGTCCTTGTCGACAGTTATATAGCCGTTCTCACGGAGATTTTTCATTGCCACACTTACGCTCGGCTTTGAAAACTCAAGTTCGTTTACTATATCTATGCTTCTTACCTCGCCTTTGCCCTTGCGCTGGCTGAGAATAAGTATCGTTTCGAGATAATTTTCAGCTGATTCTCTTATCTGCATTATAACGTCCCTCCCTAGAACAAGTTTGTCATCAGGTCATTACGACTATTATATCACATTTCAAACCGCATTTCAAGTGCAAGCACGCTTTTTCAGCGATTTCGATAAACTTTACATCAATGAATTGTGTTGATATACAAAGGCACTGCTCACAAAAAGCAGTGCCTTTAAAGCTGTCTGTTATTTACTGTATACCGCACTCCTCATAGTCTTTCCACTTTTCGGCATGCTCCTTATCCTCAAAATATTTGTATACAAAAAGCGCAGTTGACGCAACAACAAGTATCATCGCACCCATTAAAGTCCAGAACGACTTTTTTCTTGAATAGTTTGACATAACAAAACTTCCTTTCTTTCGCAATAGCATACAAAAACTTGCGGCTATCGCTCATAGCTTTGTTATAATTATACTACACAATGCTCTTTCTGTCAATTATTTTCACAGGATTTTCAGATATATTTTTCCGAGTAAAAGTGCAGAAATTCCTCAAGGCAAAGCCCGCCTGCGGCAATGATACGAGCGGCTTCAACGCCCACATAACGATAATGCCACGGCTCAAAATCAATGCCGGTCATCTGCTCTTTAAGGCGAGGATAACGAAGGATAAAGCCGAAATCTGCGGCATTTGCACAAAGCCACCGAGATTCAGGCGTCTTGTAAAAATCGTCGCTCACATCATTGTCACCCTCTCTGCCGAGATCCACAGCAAGCCCGGTGTTGTGTTCGCTTGACCCGGGGAGAGCGAGAGTTCTGCCCACCTTTTCCACAGCCTTTTCATAACTCAGACCGCCCCACATTTCGTGAGATACTTCACGCTCCCAAAGCATCTGCTGATATTCAAAAGAGCGATAGGCGGAAATAATTTTCAGCTTTATGCCGTCAGCTTCCGCCTTTTTGAGCAGAAGCCTGAGCCTGTTTCCTGCCTGAGCTTCCATAAACTTGCCGTTCACCTCTGTCAACTCCACACGATCGTAAAATCCCATATCTATGGGATTGAATTTATCCACAAGCATAAGATAATCCATATACTGACCTCCTTGTCCTGATGGGGAGAAATGTTTTAACTTAGTATATGCAGATGCGTGTGGAGAGTATACACGGCGAAGCTAAATGAGGAGTAAGGAGTGAGGAATTAGCATAGCTGACCAAAGTTGTGCACAAGCACCAAGCGTAGCGATTTTGCGGCACAACAAACCTGCCAGAATAATCTGTAGGGGCGAACATCGTTCGCCCGTTCTCAGAACTTGTAGAAATTCAGAATTGTAGGGGCTTGGCTCAATTTCGGTTTCACCGAAATGCGACAGCCCGATATTTCTCGCCCGTTGAATTGTTGAAAAATATCACACAATGTCACCCAAAAATAATTTGGCATCAAGGATATGACAACCATGGCATCGCTCCCCTACACATTTCAAAAAGCGGTGCAAAATTACATCATATCACAAATTGCAGCGTAAAATGCCCGTCACGGCGAGTGACCTATATCCAGCAACCGTCAACTCTGACGACCTGCCCGTGAATGTAATCTGCTCCCTCTCCACTGAGAAAACGCACAACATTCGCCACATCTCTCGGCTTGCCTATCCTGCCTGCCGGTATGTCATCAACTATCACACGAACATCTTCCTCCGTCAGCTCGCCGTTCATTTTCGTGTCTATCATTCCGCATGATACGCAGTTCACCCTTATACCGCTTATGGCAACTTCCCTCGCCAACGCCTTCGTAAATCCTATAAGCCCAGCCTTTGCCGCCGAGTATGCAACCTCGCAGGAAGCTCCCTTTTCGCCCCATACAGAGGTTATATTTATCACATTTCCACTGTGTTCCCTTATCATCTCAGGAAGCACCGCCCTGCTCATACGCATTGCGCCAAGCAGATTCACGTTCATCATCTCGCATAGCTTCTCGTCAGTCATGTCAGTGAAAAGCTCTATATCCGCTGTGCCTGCGTTGTTTACAAGAAGCGTAACAAAGCCCAAACTGTCCCTGACTTCCGCCACGCATTTATCTATACTGTCCTTGTCGCCAATGTCGCAGTAAAAAACCTCTGCACATAAGCCACGCTCTTTAAGCTCAGATACCAAAGCTTCCGCCGCAGCCCTGCCATTCTTGTAGCATACAGCCACCTGCCAGCCGTCCTCAGCAAGCGCCCTGCATATCTCCGAGCCTATCCCACCAGAGCCACCTGTTACCAATGCTGTCTTTTTCATAAAAATACCCCCACAGATTATGATATACTGTAATTATATCACACCTGCGGAGGTTTTTCAACGGCTACTTTTCGTTCTCGTCTACCCATTTTCTCGCCCAGCCTGCATTCTGCTCCTGACGATTGTATACTCTGCCGTTTGGCGCAGTGTAATTGTCCGTCACAACATATTCCTGACCTGCCGAGATAACATCATGGGGCTTGTATACCTTCGTTCCGTCTGTCGCCTGCGGGAAACGACTCTTGTCACGCTTTTTCATGGCTATCACTCTCCTTTTTATGTTATTATCCTGCCCGAAGCTTTTGTGATTATCAGATGAAAAATCTGCATAACAGTTGAAAATATCACGATAACGTGGTATAATCATCTTATACTATTTTTTTATCGGGAGTATTAAAATGGAAAAATACAACAAACAAAAAGCTATACTCACCGCACTGCTGAAATGGGTGGAAACAGAGTTCTTCGGAATTTTCGTATTTCTCTTTTTTATCGCAGTTGCAAAGCCTTTCGGTGCATTGGCAAATATAATTTTCGGTCTTACAGGACTTCTCACAGTGGTCTGCCTTATGGCTGACTTTGGTCTGAAACAGGGAGAGGAAGCCAGAAATAAGGTCACCTTCCACGGTGAAAAGGATTGCCCTAACTATGGCTTCACACTTGGTCTTATTGCAAGCATACCATGCTACATAACAATGATACTGCTGATGATATCAAAATTCAGCGGTTCGTTCAACTTCATGCCTGCCTATAAGCTTCTCGACGCCTGCTTCTATCCTCTTATAGATTGGGCTGCCCATTCAGCCGACGTTAAGGATATGTCACCGCTGGTTTTTATAATGACAGCAATTTTCCCTCTCCTTTATCCGTTTGCCACATGGATAGGCTTCAAAATATCCTACAAGCAGATAGACGTAAAAGAGCGTGTGGTCTACAAGCACAAATAAAATCAAGCCTGCCGTATCAGTCCGATACGACAGGCTTTTATCTTTTTTATCGAAAAAACTCAGTTCTCCACTATACATTAAACTATTTCATTACTGAAAATCTATCTCTATATCTTTTAGCGTCACATAGTTTACTCCATTGCAGTTTTTATCGCTTGCAGTGTTTGCGATAAGCGTTATCTTTGCCGTGCCTTTCACGTAGTCGGCACCAATATCCGTCTTGTTGTCATACGTGTAGCTCTCTCCGGCTTTGAGCAAAGTGTTCATGGTGTTTCTGTCGCCATTTTCGCCATAGCTCGTGGAATTGCCCTTACTGTCCTCTGTGGTGATATACTGGTCAGTCGTGAAGTCAAGCGCCATGTCCTTGTCCCAGTTGTTTGTGTAGGTAATATGGCTTATGAACTCGCCTCCGCTTACCTCATAGGAGTATTTCGCCGTGAGCCTGCCGTCCTTTGTTGTAAAGGTATTGTCCCCAACGTCCTCAAAATAGTCGATATATCCAATATCAACTTCGTCAGCCATATCAGAATCGTCCTTGGCAACAGAAGTCACAGCTTTCTCACTAGGGTCAACATCGTCAGCGACCTCAGCGTTTTTCTTTACGTCAGTATATTCGCAGTTCTCATTGAGCCAGTTTTCAAGCTTTTCTGCCTTTTCACCGCCTATATCAAATTTTAATATATCTCCTGCAAAAAGCTGAACATACAGATCTCCGTTAGCAGTAAAATAAGCCGTACCGTTGACGTCAAGTCTTTCTACATAGAAGCTTATTGTTATTCCGCCCTCAATGTAATATTCATCATCATTTGTTACCGACAAATTAATATCAGGGTCGCTCTCATAAGCGTCTCCCTCATAGACCGCATTGTATGAACCATTATCGTCCTTTAACAGGTCAAGCAGCTTTGAGAGGTCAATATTAGTATACTTTCTGAGCCTGCCCATTCCTGCATCATTGTAAGCATAGTCCACACGAGCCGTTTTATCAAGACTTACGTCATTTATTATGTCATCAAGGGTCATATCGACTTTGTAATCAGGTGAGTATTCCCAATCATCATACCACGCCACAGAGCCGTCATCAAAGACCACCGCCAGATAAACGCTTGGTGACAAGTCCTTTATTGAATAAATATCCGCTTTTGTTGTTTCCTTTTTGTTTGTCTCATAGTTTTCCGTTTCAAGAGTCATGGTGGTGAGCTTGCTGTCAAGAAAAGACTTATCAACATGTCCCATTGAAACATATTCCACATCGTTATATTCAAACGTCTCATATTTTGCATTCATTGCATATTCGTCCCAAGGAACTCTATATGACACTGTTGCTTCCTCGTCTGCCATCTGCTGGTCAGCCGCAGACTTTGCCTTTATATCTTTATCCGACTTGCCTGCAAACATCATAACACCCGTCGCCGCAGCGATAACACCGCAGGCCGCCACAGCCGCCCACTTTGTCCATATGTTTTTTATCTTTACGCCGCTGCCGCTCTGTCTGCATTCTTCAATGTAATGCTCGTCAACATTTTCCAAAGCCTTGAAAATATCCTCTCCTGTTGTTTTCATAAAAGAACTCCCTCCTTTTCAAGCAAAGCCTTTAACTTATTTCTGCTTCTGAAAAGGCTCGCCTTAACTGTGTTCAGGTTCATAGCATACTTTTTTGATATCTCTTTTATAGGCGTTGCAAACCAATATCGCTGGAGAAATATATTTCTGTCTCTCTCCTGCAACTCGCCAAGAAATTCGTTTATAAGCCCCTCAAGATGTCTGCCGTCGCAAAGACTCTCGGTGGTGTCATTGTCAGGTATGCACTCGTCAAGCTCCTCCAAGACCGCCGCTATCTCACCTTTTCCACGCTTTGCGGCCTTTGACGCACGATATCTGTCAAATGCGATATTTCTTGTTATCCGCCCGAAAAATGCCGACAGCATTCTGGGTTTCTGTGGCGGAATGGAGTTCCATGCCCTGAGCCAGGTTTCGTTCACGCACTCCTCCGTGTCCTCCCTGACTCCAAGAATATTGTAACCCACAGAATAACAGTATCCGCCGTATTTCATATCCGATTGTGAAATAGCCTGCTGATCTCTGCTTTCATAAAGCTCAATTATCCTGCTGTCCTCCATTTTTCCGCCCCCTTACATTTAAGCAACACCTCACAAGACACGCCTAACTTCATTGAAAGTCCTTTCATCTATAATGACGAGATATCCGCCAAAAGGTTTTATGAAAACATAAAATAATTATAACATATGATAAAGAATTATGCAACACAAAAACGACGTCCCACATCACTATGGAAACGCCGTTTATATGAAGAATGATTTTATGACAACTCGTTAAGAAGATCCATATACAATTCGTTGTAATCTGTTCTGTTGTCTTTCAGGAAAGCGATAGCCGCACGAGGGTGGCGGTTGAGCGCACCTGTGAGCATATAAGGCACGTCATATCCCCACTGTGAACCCTTTGCCCTCTCCTCAGCAACGTACTTTTCAACAAATTTCAGTGTAGGAGTAAGCTTGTAGTTAGGATTTCTCAGGAAGCTGAGCATCTGCTCCATAAAGCAGTTTCCTGCACCTCTGCCCATTCCGCTCATTGTAGCGTCCGCAAAGCTTGCGCCGTGAGAAATGCTCTCGATAGTGTTTGCAAAAGCGAGCTGCTGATTGTTGTGCATATGAACGCCCACCTTTTTGCCACTAGCCTCAGCCACCTCGCAATACTGCGCAGTAAGTCTTCTCACCTGCTCTGGGAAAAGTGAGCCGTAGCTGTCAACAAGATAGATAACGTCAACAGGGCTTTTTGCCACAAGGTCAAGAGCCTGTGCGATATCGTCCTCACGGCTCGCAGAAACAGCCATGATGTTGATAGTAGTTTCATAGCCCATATCATGACAGTAGTTTATCATCTCCAGCGCACCAGGCATCTGATGAGTATATGTTGCGATTCTTATCATGTCGATAACGCTCTCGCTCTTTGGCAGGATATCTTTCTTGAAATCACATCTGCCAACGTCAGCCATAACAGAAAGTTTCAGCGGACTGTCATTCTCACCAACGATAGCTCTGATATCCTCCTCATCACAGAACTTCCACTTACCGAACTCCTTAACGTCAAAAAGCTCCTTAGAAGCCTTGTAGCCGAACTCCATGTATTCAACGCCTGATTTTATGTTAGTTTTATAGAGTTCTTTTACAAACTCGTCTGAAAATCCAAAATTATTTACAAGACCTCCGTCACGGATAGTTGCGTCCAGAAGCTTTATATCAGGACGGTATGACATAAGGTCACCTTTCTGATTTATTGTCTTTGCCTGATTTGCCATTGTGATTACTTCCTTTCCCAAAACAGACCCTTACCATGTCTGTATAAATTCATCGCTTTAAAGGTTTTATGCTTTTAAGCTTTTATGTATTAAAGTATAGCACTATTTTTCATCCCTGTCAATAGTCCCAAAGCCCTTTAAACACATTTTTTACATTTTGATAATATTTCCCTCCCTCAAGCCTGAACTTTTGTACATTTCCAACTATCAAAACGACGCAGTATTGTGATAAGTGCTGAAAAATATCCACGCTCCTTGACAAATCAGACTTATAGTTGTATACTCTAAGTGTACTACAACAGATAATACAGTTAGTACAGCAGAACAAATGAAACGAAACAACAAAATCGAAAGGAGGTATTCAAGGTGATAACGCTTGATCTTACAGGAAGAGCACCTATCTACGAACAGATATGCAGCCAGTTCTCAAGCCTTATATCAAAAGGCGTGCTGAAAGAAAACGATAAGCTGCCAAGCTCAAGAATGTTGGCAAAGGAACTGGGTCTGAATCCAAACACAGTCGCCAAAGCCTACAGTAGACTTGAGCATGACGAGATAATCTATTCTGTGGCAGGAAAAGGCTGCTTTGTGGCAAAGCAGAAAGGCTCTATAGAGAAAAAATTGCTGGAAGAATTTAAGCTCCATGCCGCCGCCGCAATGCAGGCAGGCATAAGCCTTGGATCGCTTACCTCCGTCCTTGAAGAACTGGCGGAGGAACAGAAAGAAAGGAGTGACAAAGAATGATAGAAATAAAAGACCTGTCACTTACATTCAAAAACGCAGACGAAGATCACGAGGCACTGAAAGCCGTCACCCTGGATATCCCCGAGGGCTGCATATACGGCTTTGTAGGCTCAAACGGTGCAGGAAAATCCACGCTTTTGCGTGTCATAAGCGGAATATACCGTCCCGACAGCGGAAGCGTCACAATAGACGGAAAAGCCGTCTATGACCAGCCGCAGGCGAAAGAAAACATCTTTTTTGTCAGCGACGAAACTGTGCAGTTTTCAAGGCTGTCAGTAAACGACCTTAAAGGCTTTTTTAAGCTCACCTACCCACGCTTCGATGAAGAGGTCTTTGACGAGCTTGTGACAAAGCTTGACCTGCCACGGAAGAAACCGCTGTCACAGTTTTCAAAGGGCATGAAAAGGCAGGCTATCGTTGCGGCTGCACTTGCCTGCCGAACAAAGTATATCCTCCTTGACGAGGCTTTTGACGGCCTTGACCCTGCCATGCGAAAGCTTATCCGTACAATGATAGTTGACGATATTTTCGACCGTGGTGCGACCCTTGTGGTGTCCTCCCACAACATCACCGAGATAGGCGAGCTTTGCGACAAAGCAATGCTCCTGCACAAAGGCGAGGTCATTTTCGCCAAGGATATCGATGATGTAAGAGAGGGCTTTGAAAAGGTGCAGATAGCCTTGCCTGAGGGCGAGCTTGACCGCTCCGCCATAGAAAACGCAGGCGTCGAAGTCCTGAGCTTCAAGACCTTGGGCAGAGTTTCCACAGTGATAACAAAGGGCGACAAGGCGGATATCACCGCCAAGCTTTCTGCTCTCTCCCCTGCCGTTCTGGAGCTTGTCCCTCTCACACTTGAAGAGATTTTCATTTACGAAATGGAGGTGCGTGGATATGCTGTCAGTGAAGAATAGAATAATAAAGACCTCACGCCGTGACTTCAGAGTAAACAAACTGCTTTTCATCATCACAAACCTTGTGCTGTTCATGAACTTTATAATGCAGATGTCAATGCGAAAGTTTATCACCTACTACAGCGAAAGTGCAACAAACCATTATGAGGGTTCTGACCTTGCATACGTTGGCGTTGCCGCTGTCGCACTGTGCGGAGTTTTCACTGTGTTCGCTCTTTTCCATGAGAGCTACAGCAAAAGTCACGCAGACCTTGCCTACTCACTGCCCGCAGGTGCAAAGGAACGCTTTTTCTCAAAGCTTTGCACACTTGTAAAGCTGCACATCTTGCCTGTAGTTTTTTGGAACATCATTCAGTTTATTTCCACTATCATAACCACCGATCTATCTTTGAAGATACTTGCAAGGTATGCCGCAGTGCTGTTTCTCACTGAGCTTTCTACCTGCCTGTTCGTTGACCTTGTTGTGATACTGTGTCTTGTCTGCTGCGGCAGGCTTGCGGAGGTCATATACACAGCTGTGATAATAACAGCCTGTGAGGCGATACTGCCAAGGTGCATAGTTCTTTCATCTATCAGCATTTTCTCAACACGAGGCAGTGATGATATTGAAATCATTACAGATAAGTGGTTTGCGTGGAGTGCATTTCCTGCTTATCTTATGGATAACGGCTATTCAAACGCACTGGTTTTAATGCTCATGGGCAGCTCGCTGCTTTCGGCAGCACTCATATGCCTGCTGTATTTCATCTACAAAAAGCGTGACGGCAGAGCCACAGGCAAGCCATTTGTATTCACCGCTTTTCGTGAGATAGTTCTTATCCTCGGCATTGTGACCGTGACGACCTACGTTCTTTCCGATCCTGACAACATAGTTCTGCTGCCAGTGGTGCTACTGAGCTACCTTCTTATAAGGATATTCTCTGCAAAGAGCACCTTGACAATAGCGAAATTCGTAAAATGGATAGCAGTCTTTGCTGTATATATGATCATGATATTTGCCTTTAACTTCATTTCATATCTTTGCGACGGTTTCGCTGGCAAGCCTGACCTGTCAGTGCTCACCGACTATGACGACGTTTGGGTGTGGGTGCAGACAGACGAAGATATAATGACCTATACCTCAAGCTACAAAAACCCAGAAGGCAGAAAAACTCTCACTAAAGAGCAGGCTGAGCAGCTTACAGACATTTACATTAAAGCTCTGGACAGCCGTGAAAAGAGCTTTAGCGATTATATCGACTGTCTGAAAAACCGCAACCTTGCAGGCAACTTCGCCTCCATAACTTTATACACCCGTAATTCGGACGATATTTACAGCGACAATAACAGCATCATTGATGTGATCGACATTGACGTCAGGCTGACAAAGAACAGTACCGAGCAGGTGGCAGAGGAAATAAAAGCCCTTGATTTCATTTCACCGGAACAAATATCCTATCTTGAAACGAAAGAATACTATGACTAACAAAACCCCCTCAGAGCCACGCTCCAAGGGGGTTTTATCTTTCTGTTCTCTATTAATCCATGACCGCATTAGCAAGCATAAGCTTGATACGGTTCTCCTGATTGACCTTTGTCGCACCCGGGTCATAGTCGATAGCGACTATATTTGCGTCCGGATAAGCCTGCTTAATAGTTCTTGACATACCCTTTGCAACAATGTGGTTAGGCAGACAGCCGAACGGCTGAGTGCAGATTATGTTCTTTGTGCCTGTTTCTGCAAGAGCCGCCATTTCAGCAGTGATAAGCCAGCCCTCGCCCATTTTTACGCCCTGACTAATATACTTGTCAGCACACTTTCTAAGGTGTTCAAAATCATGAGGCGGCTGGAAAATGCCCTGCTCGTTGATGACCTTTATCTGCTGCTTCTGGAACTTGTAAAGCACATCATAACCAATGCCGTACATAAGAGTGCGGCTGGTTTTCTTGTCATAAAGCTTTTCGTCATTGATAGCGTCAGACGCACAGTAAAGCACGAAGTCCAACAGTCCAGGCACGTTAGGCTCACAGCCCTCAGACAGCAGGAAGTCGTTAAGGTGATTGTTCGCAAGGGGTGAATACTTAACGTATATCTCTCCCACGATACCTACCTTAGGCTTCTTCTCCTTTGTCCTTGGAAGCGCCGCAAAGTCTTTGAGCATAGCATTGTAAATGCTCTTTGTGTGCATATATCTGCTCGGGGTAGCAAACAGCTTTCCAAGCCTGTGCTGCCACCTTGCCAAAAGCTCGTCCGTAGAATTTTTCTCTATCTCGTAAGGCTTGCACTGATTGTACAAAAGCATGAGCATATCACCGTAAAGCACCGCATAAATAAGCTTCATTGCTATGGCAGGGGTGATATCTATGGAAGCGTCCTTTTCAAGTCCGCTGAAATTCAGCGACAGAACAGGCACTTCAGGGAACTGCGTTGACAGCGCCTTTCTTATAAGGTGGATATAGTTTGAAGCACGACAGCCGCCGCCCGTCTGTGACATAAGCAGAGCCGTGTGTTCAAGGTCATACTTGCCGCTTTTGAGAGCGTCCATAAACTGTCCGATAACAAGAAGTGCAGGATAGCAAGCGTCATTATGTGTGTTTTTAAGTCCCTCGTCTATAACGTTTCGTGAGCAGTTTTGCAAAAGCTCCATGTTATAGCCGTATTTTTTGTATATCGCCATGATAAGCTTGAAGTGTATAGGAAGCATATCAGGTATAAGTATAGTGTATTCCTCACGTCTTGACTTGTCAAAATAAGACCTTTTTACTCTGTCCGAGCCTGCGTGTTTTATCTCTTTTTCAGCCATTACATTGCCTCCTTGTCCATTTTCTTCTCAGCATTTGCGCTGGCTTCTTTTTCCTCCAGTGCCGCCGCCAAAGACCTGAGTCTTATCTTAGCCGCACCGAGATTCGTTATCTCGTCTATCTTTAGCTGAGTGTAAAGCTTGCCCTTTTCTTCAAGTATAGCTCTCACCTCGTCTGTTGTAACAGCGTCGATACCACAGCCGAAGGATACCAGCTGAACGAGCTGCATATCATCATTCTCGCATACATACTCTGCCGCTCTGTAAAGCCTTGAGTGATAAGTCCACTGATTGAGAACGTCAAGGGCAGGAGTGTCCACCTTCATTGCCACGCTGTCCTCAGTGATGACCGCAAAGCCAAGAGAAGCGATAAGCTTGTGTATGCCGTGGTTTATCTCAGGGTCGATGTGGTAAGGTCTGCCTGCCAGAACGATTATTTTCTGACACTTCGCCCTTGCCTCAGCGATTATCTCCTGCGCCTTAGCCTCGATATCCCTATGGTATCTCACCTGCTCAGAATAAGCCTTGTTAAGCACTCCAAGCACCTGCTTTGCAGTGATGTTATACTTTGAAAGCGCTCTTGCCATTGCCTTTGCAACGTGCTTTTTGATGTTTATGTCAAGATAAGGCATGATGAAATTATCATCATTCAGCTTGTCATTGTTAGCCTTTAGAAGCTCAGGATAATAAGCAACAACAGGACAGTTATAGTGATTGTCCGACTGACCCTCGTCAGCATTGTAGCTCATGCAAGGATAGAATATAAAGTCCACGCCCTTGTCAAGGAGGCTCTCTATATGACCGTGACAAAGCTTTGCAGGATAACATACCGTATCAGACGGAATAGTTTGCTGACCCTTGTAATATGTATCTCTCGTTGACTCCTCAGACAGCACCACTTCAAATCCAAGGCTTGTGAGCAGTGTTGAGAAAAACGGCATAAGGTCATAATAAGACAGCGCAAGCGGCAGACCTACCTTTGCAATAGGCTTTGCAGGCTTGTTGTCAGCATAAGAGAGTATCTTGTTATACTTATACTCTATCATGTTTTCCGTTCTGTCGGTTATCTTTATGCCTGCACCCTTTTCACAGCGGTTTCCGGAAGTAAATCTTCTGCCGTCATTAAATCTTATTATAGTAAGGTTACAGTGCGCACCACAGCCACCGCACTGAACGGCTCTTGAATTGTAAGCAAATTCTTCAAGCTGAGCCTTTGTAAGAACGCCTGACTTGCCGTCCCTGCCCTGAGATTTTTCTTTTGCGAAAAGCGCACAGCCGAACGCACCCATAAGTCCCGCAATGGCAGGTCTTATAACGTTTCTGCCAAGCTCCATTTCAAATGACCTTAGCACAGCGTCGTTAAGGAACGTTCCGCCCTGAACGACTATATTCTTGCCAAGCTCGTCAATAGACTTGGCTCTTATTACCTTGTAAACTGCGTTCTTGATGATAGACGAAGAAAGTCCTGCAGAGATATCCTCAACGGAAGCTCCGTCCTTTTGCGCCTGCTTTACAGATGAGTTCATGAACACTGTACATCTTGAGCCAAGCTCCACAGGTGCTTTTGCAAACAGACCGAGCCTTGCAAACTCTGCGATATCATATCCCATTGCACCTGCAAAAGTCTGAATGAACGAGCCACAGCCTGATGAACAAGCCTCGTTGAGCATAATGCTGTCGATAGCGTTGTTTTTTATCTTGAAGCACTTTATATCCTGTCCGCCGATGTCGATGATAAAATCAACGTCAGGGCAGAAATAAGCCGCCGCCTTATAGTGCGCAACAGTTTCAACTATACCATAGTCAACGCCCAGACCTGCCTTTATAAGATCCTCACCGTAGCCTGTTACCGCAGAAGCCTTTATGTTAAGCTCAGGGGTAGCAAGGCTGTAGATCTCCTCAAGCTTTGAAGCGATTATATCCAGCGGCTGACCCTTGTTTGAGCAGTAGTGCTGATAAAGAAGCTTTCCGTCAGGTGTGATAAGCACAAGCTTTGTGGTTGTCGAGCCTGCGTCGATGCCAAGATAAGCGTCGCCCCTGTAAGTTCTGATGTCTTCATATTTAAGGTCAGACTTCTTGTGTCTTTCCACGAAAGCATTATATTCCTCACGGCTTGCAAACAGTGGCTTGCCTACCACGATATTGTCAGTAGCCTTTGCGTTCACTATCTTGTCAAGGGCTTCGTCTATAGTCATTTCCTCAGCAAGAGTGTCAGCATGAAGTGCCGCACCGAAAGCCATATAGCATGAAGAATTTTCAGGAAGTATAGCGTGTTCCTCGTCAAGGTTTAAAGTAGTTCTGAATGCCTTTCTCAGTGCACTGAGATATGTAAGCGGACCCCCAAGGAAAAGCACCTGACCGCCGATCTTTCTGCCCTGCGCCAGACCTGAAACAGTCTGATCCACAACAGCCTGAAAGATAGACGCAGATATGTCCTCTTTTCTTGCGCCCTGATTAAGAAGCGGCTGAATATCAGACTTTGCGAAAACACCACATCTTGAAGCGATAGGATAAGTCTTTTCAGCCTTAAGAGCAAGGTCGTTCATCTCGTCAGGGGTAACGCCCAAAAGTCCTGCCATTTGGTCGATAAAAGCACCTGTGCCACCTGCGCAAGAGCCGTTCATACGCTGTTCAACGCCCCCTGTGAGGAAGATTATCTTAGCGTCCTCACCGCCAAGCTCAACCACAACGTCAGCCTTTGGATACTTCTTGTTTACAGCGATAAAAGCAGAAAAGACCTCCTGCACGAAAGAGATACCGCTTGCCTCAGCGATGCCAAGACCTGCCGAGCCTGTTATGGCTATCCTGAACTTGTCCTCAGGATAAAGCTCTCTGATAGCACGCAGCTGCTCAGCCACCGTTTCCCTGACCTTTGAAAAGTGTCTTTCATATTTGTTATAAATAAACTCGCCCTCGTCAAGAATTACCGTCTTGACCGTGGTCGAACCTACGTCTATGCCTAAATCATAAATCTTGCCCATAGTAAAAACCTCACTGATTCTCGTTTGTACACTCTTAGTTATTATATCACACTTTTTCGCAAATTACAAGCTTTTTATATTAACAAATATGTATCTGAAAACTACCTATAAAGCTAAAACGGGCGAACACTGTTCGCCCCTACAATGCAACTATTACAATGTATGGCAAAATGCGTTCGCCCGTAAATATTCATTTTTTATCTATGCTTATTCCTGCTCTAAAAGGCAATCAGTAAGATTAAGGTCATAGAGATTGTTGTAGGTAGGCTGCTGAACAGGCTCACCTGCAAGTCTGTAGAACTGCTCTGAGCCGTACTTCTTGATGAAGTTTGTGGTGTGGCAATTTATTTTCAGCTCCTCGATAAACTTCTTCATAACATTGCTGTCAGCGCCATAAGCATTCTCAAGGAAGTCAAAAGCATATTTCAGACCGTTCATAGACTGCTGTGTAACGTTGTTTGCGCCATGGAGCAGATTGTTGAAGGAGTTCTGCAAAATAACAGTACAGCGGTTTTTGTTATCTCTTCCCTCGTTGGTACACTTATCAAGATAAGCTTCCAGATTGTGGAGTATCCAGTGCTGGATCTTCTTGTTAGACGGCGAGATGTTTCTTGCTCTTACCGCCTTGTCAAGGCTCTTGTTGCAGTCCATGATGTGTTCACTGATTATCTGACGGCATGAAAGACCATTGTTTATCTTCACAAGGATATCTTCCATTCTTGGGTGGATAAGTCTTATCATCTTCTCCATTTGGATACAGCTTCTCATTGTGTATGTGATGCCGTCCATAAGCAGATTCATAAGAGCCACAGCTTCTTCAGTGCCTGCCGCTCTTGCGTCAGCAATGTTCTGAGCAGTTATGCCGCCCTCGAGGATAGCGTCAACGTCATATTTCTCACGATAGTAGTTGAATCTGTCATAATATTCCGCAAAGCCCTTTGAGAACTCTGGGTTCTGTACATACTGAGCAGCAAGAGCGTGGTCAACAAGGATACCACTCTCCTCATAAAGCTGCATCATTTCAGAAAGGTCCTCCCAGCCACGGGCAGTAACAAAGCGGTAGTTGTTCTTATCGCTTGCGTCTACCATATAATAGTGGTCAGGGTGAAGCTCAAGATATGATATGATAGCTGGGTGAACGCCTGCATAGTAAGCATATTCTTTCCAAACGTCGAAATCAGGCTGACACTCGACCCTCTTAACACGGTCGAGAGTAACGATATCGAACTCAGAAACAGACTTGTTGAACTCAGGCGGGTTACCTGCTGTAACAACTACCCAACCTGCCGGAACCTGATGAAGTCCGAAAACCTTATACTGCAAGAACTGGAGCATTGCAGGAGCAAGGGACTCGGAAACGCAGTTGATCTCATCGAGGAAGAGAATACCCTCTTTAATGCCAGTGGCTTCGATAGTGTCATAAAGAGTAGCCACGATCTCACTCATCGTGTACTCGGATATCTGCACGTCAGCACCGGTGTAGTTTCTATGTACAATAACAGGAAGACCGAGGGCAGACTCTCTTGTGTGGTGGGACATCGAGTAGGTAACAAGGTTTACGCCAGTCTCCTGAGCTATCTGCTCCATGATAGCGGTCTTACCGATACCAGGTGCGCCAAGCAGGAACACAGGTCTCTGATGTTCTATGCTAATTCGATAATCGCCAAATTCGTCTTTAATGAGATAGGCTTGTATTGCATTAAGTATCTGTTGTTTTGCTTCTTTAATATTCATAAACATTTCTCCTCAGTGCAGTCTGAAGCTGTGAACAAAAAGCACTGCACAATTAAATAATCTTACCATTTTATTATAGACTATCTCCAAATTAAAGTCAATAGTCATCACAAGTTTTGTCAGCTTACACAAACAATTGAAAATATTTTAGTTATTCTGTATCAAAGTCATAAAATTTAACTGTTAAAATATTGATATCAAAACAGAATTTTCAACAGACTTTTAAGTTTTTTCAAACGTTTTCGCCCATACCCCAGCAGACCTCATAACCTCACTGCTCACTTGGTTTTGACATCTCCCAAACAATGTGCTATAATAATAAGGTATAAAATTTATCCCTCGGAGGTCTGATCTATGCTTTATGAAATAAAAAATGATAAACTCTCTATCTCAGCCGACACTTTCGGTGCTGAGCTTCACTCTATCAAACTGGACGGCAAAGAATATCTCTGGCAATGCGGTGACGCTTGGAAACGCTACGCTCCTATCCTCTTCCCGTTCATATGCTCCCCTAAAGACCGCACCTACAAGGCTGGCGGTCAGGAATATCACATGGCTGCAAACCACGGCTTCGCCCGTGACAGCGAATTTACATACGCTGGAAGCACCAAAAATTCACTGAGCTTTCTCCTCAAAGACAATGACGTGACACTTGCTCAATACCCATACCACTTTGAGCTTGAAGTCACCTACTCCATAAAAGGTTCAAAAGTCACCGTCACAAACACAGTAAAAAACACTGATGAAAAGGCTATGTACTTTTATCTCGGCGGTCACCCTGCTTTTATCTGCGATATCCAAGGTGGCAAATGCACAGTTGAGTACGAGAAAAACGAGCATATCGTTCAGCCTATCCCAAACGGCGAGAGGACTATTCTTGACGGTGAAAAGACTATCACTCTCACAAGAGAGCTTTTCGACTATGACGTTATCATGAAAGACCACCCTGCTTCAAAGGCTGTCACCCTGAAAAAGTCTGACGGCGGTTTCGTAAAGCTGTCATTCCCACACTCTGACTGCATTGCCGTATGGACTTCCACCGGTGACCCTGATGCTCAGTTTATCTGCCTTGAGCCTTGGACTAGCGTGCCTGTTTACGAGGACGACGCTTTTGAGGATATCGAAAACAAGCCTCACGCTATCAAGCTTGCGCCTGAAGCTGTTTACACCTACAGCTACACCGTGGAGGTGGGCTGATGAGAGCGGTAATACAGAGGGTCACAAGTGCAAAAGTTGAGGTCGAGGGCAAGGTCACAGGCGAGATAGAAAAGGGCTTTCTGATACTTTTCGGAGTAGGTCAGGAGGACACTGAGGCTGACTGCGACAAGCTTGCAGACAAGATATCAAAGCTTCGCATTTTCGCTGACGAGAACGACAAGACAAATCTTTCTATAAATGATGTTGGCGGAGATATTCTTTGTGTTTCACAGTTCACCCTTTATGCAGATTGTCACCACGGCAACCGCCCGTCATTTATCTATGCAGGCAAGCCTGATGAAGCCAACAGACTTTATGAATACTTCTGCAAGGTCTGCGGTGAGAAAATTTCAGGCAAGGTAGAAAAGGGTGTTTTCGGTGCAGACATGAAAGTTTCACTGCTCAATGACGGTCCTTTTACTATCATTCTTGAATGCAGAAACGGAGAGATAATTCCATGAACATACAGATATTCGGCAAGTCAAAATCCTTTGACACCAAAAAGGCTGAGCGTTATTTCAAAGAGCGTGGAATAAAGTTCCAATCTGTTGACCTGCCTACAAAGGGGCTTAGCAAGGGCGAGCTTAACTCAGTGCTTGCGGCTGTCGGCGATATCGACAAGCTTATCGACCCAAAGGCAAAGGGCGAACAGGCAATGCTCATAAAATATCTTGGAAGCACCGAAGAGAAAATAGAAAAGCTTCTTGACTATCCCGAGCTTTTTGCCGCACCTATCGTAAGAAACGGCAAGAAAGCCACAGTAGGCTTCTGCCCCGAGGTGTGGAAAAGCTGGGAATAGCCCTAGATGAAAATACTGTGAAAATTGCCGATATTCGTTGAAAGAAGCTTGAAAGTGTGGTATAATACCATATGGAAAAGTAATTTCAGAAAGAGATGTTTTAAATGGTAATTGATTTTCACGTTCACGCCTTTAATCCAAAGGTAGCGGAAAAGGCTGTTGAAAAGCTTCAGGCTTGCAGTGGAATAACTCCTTTCACAAGAGGCACTGCAGAGGAAACCATACAGCGTTTTGACGAATGGGGCGTTGACAAGGGCGTGCTGTTATCAGTGGCAACAAAACCTACTCAGCAGAGAGTTATAAACGATTGGTGCGCTGAGCAAGACGGCGGAAGATTTATAAGCTTCGGTGGAATACACCCTGACGCTGAGGACTATGAGCAGGAGATAGCCCACATAAAGGAGCTTGGACTTCACGGCATAAAGCTTCACCCTGATTATCAGGGCTTTATGATAGATGATGAGCGCATGGACAAGATATATGACGCCATTGAAAGAGCCGACCTGCCTGTTATATTCCATTCTGGCTATGACTGCGTTTCCCCTGACCTTATCCACTCCACACCTGAGAGGGCGCTGAACATGATAAAAAAGCACCCTAAGCTCAAGGTCATTCTTGCACATCTTGGTGCAAACATGATGTGGGAGCAGGTGCGTGACGTTTTGGCAGGAGTTGACGGTGAAGTTTATTTTGACACCGCTTTCACAAGTATGTGTCCTGACGAGCTTATGCAGGCTATCGTTGAAAAGCATGGGGCTGACAGGATACTTTTTGCAAGCGACTGCCCTTGGGACAGTTCCTACCTTATAAAAGAAAAGATACTGCGTTTGAACATTTCCGAGGATAACAAAGATAAAATTCTCGGCGGCAACGCAGAAAGACTTCTTGGCTTAAAATAAAATTGTGTAAATTCTGAAAAGAGGATATAAAAAATGAGATCAAAACTGCTTGTGGCTGTGCTGGCTTGTTCTGCGGTTTTCGGGCTTGCGTCATGTGGGGCAATGCTTCCAGAAAGCTCCTCCGAAACGGAGACCACCACGGGTACTGCCGCCCAGAGAGTTATAGAGACCACAAAGACCGCCACAATGGGCGACGATTATGATGAGGACGATGAGGATTACGAGGGCTACACCACCACCACTTCCGTGACGGCAGGCACACTTGAAAACCCAGACGTAAGCATTGACGAAGGCTACGACCCTGACATAATCGCAACGGCAACAAAGAGGACGACCACCACCACAACCACAACATCTGCCGAAACAAAGGCGACTAAAAAGACCACCACCACAAAGTTCAAAAAGGACGCACTTTTCCCTTTGGGTGATGATGTGAAATACCCTGATTCTATCCCATTTCTTGTAAAGTCAGACATCTCTTACCTTAATCTCAGATACGGTCCGTCAAAGAAATATGACGTGATAGAAAAGATACCTGACGGAAAGACCATAAACGGCTACGGCGAGAGAACAGACGGTGACGGAAACATATGGGTATATGTAAAATATAACAATAAAAGCGGCTGGGTAATGAAAGAGCTTCTCAGCGGCACTGAATAAACGGAGGACAAATAATGGACAGCTTCAAGGAACAGATAGTTCGCAAGATTCCCACAAAGAACGATAAGATACAGAAAATTTTCATCATGATAGCAAGCGTGGCACTTGCCGCACTGTGCTTTATCTTCCCTTTCGGCACGCAGTTTTCTGTAATAGGCATTTTTCTTGCCGCCGCCGCACTTTATGGCGGTTATTATCTTACAACAAAACTCGATGTGGAGTATGAATACATTTTCACAAACGGAGAAATAGACGTTGACAAGATAACGGCTCAGCGTTCAAGAAAACGCCTTATCACATTCCGTTGCGGCAGTGCGACAGATTTCGGCATTGCTGACGAGAATTTCTCTGTACCTGAGGGCGCAACACAGGTCCTTGCCTGCGCTTGTGACGATAGCCTTACAGACTACTACATAACATTCAACCACAAAAATCTCGGGCTTACAACTGTTATTTTCACACCAGATGACGATATGCTGGAGCTTATGAAGCCTGCGCTTCCGAGAACACTGAGGAAATAAAAATGAAAATATTTGTCGGAACTGATCTTATTGAGATCGAACGCATAAAAAAAAGCTGTCAGAGCCGACGTTTCTGTGAAAGGGTTTACTCCGAAAAGGAGCTGACCCTTTTTTCGCAGAAGAAAAACCCATACGAATCCATGGCGGCGAATTGGGCGGCTAAGGAAAGCTTCGCAAAGGCTTTAGGCACGGGGGTTGAGGGCTTCGCCTTAAACGAGGTGTCCTGCTTGCGTGACGAGCTTGGCTGTCCTTATCTGGAGCTTACAGGGAATGCGCTTTTGGCGGCTGAAAATAGCGGGCTGACCTTTGCGGTGTCACTTTCCCACATCAAGGATATCGCTTCGGCAGTGGTGATAGCTTATGAAAAGGAGGATAAAAATGGATAGGATATTAACAGTGGAGCAAATGACATTTTGCGAGCATGAGGCTGAAAAATATGGCGTGAGCCTTGCTCAGCTCATGGACAATGCGGCGGCACAGCTTTCGGAGGTCATTGCAAGCAACTCGTCTTCGTCCTCAAAGATAGTGCTTCTTATTGGCAAGGGAAACAATGGCGGTGACGGACTTGTGGCGGCAAATTTGCTTGCGGAACAAGGCCTCAAGCCTGCGGTGGTCCTATGCTGTGGTGAGCCTGACACTGACCTCTCCTCGGCAGCGTATGCTAGGCTCGATAAGAGCGTAGAGGTGCTGAAAGCTGAAAATGCGCTGGATTTTATCGAGGGTGCAGACGTGCTTGTGGACTGCATTTTCGGAACGGGTTTTCACGGAAGCCTGCGTGAAAATATCCTGCCAGTGTTCAGAGCTTGTGAAAAATGTGAAGGCATGAAGATAGCCTGCGACCTGCCGTCGGGAGTCAATGCACGGAATGGTCAGGCTGACAAGCTATCGTTCATGGCTGACGTGACAGTGACCTTTCATCGTGGCAAGCTGGGTCTTTATTTACAGCCTGCGGTGGACGTTTGCGGTGAAATTCTGGTAAAAGATATCGGTATTGACGAGCGTTGCGAGAATACCCTATACCCTGTTATAACGCCTTTTGACGTGGTAAAAGCAAGGGCGGCACTGCCTTTTAGACCTGCTGACGGACACAAGGGCACGTTCGGCAAGGTGGTGAGCGTGGCAGGCTCGGAGAGCTATATAGGTGCGGCAGGGCTTTCAGCAATGGCGGCAATGCGAACAGGCGTGGGGCTTTTTGAGCTTTGCACTGCAAAAAGCGTAGTCAACTCCCTGTCGGCGAGTATGTATGAATGTACATACTCGGCAATGAAAACCGACAAGGACGGCTTTATGGTGGCTGAAAATGCGGAGGCGATACTGAAAAAGTGTGAAAAGGCAAGCTGTTTGCTGATAGGCTGTGGGCTTGGTCACACGGCTCAGACAGAGAAGCTTGTGGCGGAGCTTATTGAAAATGCGGAGATACCCATAGTTTTGGACGCTGACGGAATAAATTCACTTTGTCCGAATATAGATGTACTGTTGAAGAAGAAAAGTACAGTTATCCTCACCCCTCACCCTGCGGAGCTTGCAAGGCTTTGTGGCGTGACGATGGGCGAGGTCATGTCGGACAGACTTGGGTTTGCATATAGGCTGTCAGAAAAATATGGTGTGACAGTGCTTGCGAAGTCGGCTGACACCTTTGCTGTGGACGGTGGGAAAGTTTATCTTTGCACCGAAGGCACAACTGCGCTTGCAAAGGGTGGCTCAGGGGATATGCTTGCAGGCATTGTTTCCTCCTATGTGGCTCAGGGGTGCGATGCTCTTGATGCGGCGGCACTTGGGTCGTTCACACTTGGCTCGACGGCTCTACTTGCAGGATACAAAAGATCTGAGCGTGGAATCATTGCAAGAGATGTTATTGACGCTTTGCCACGATTTTTGTATGACCTTGAAAACGCCGACTAGGCTGTACTAAAAACAAAGACCTTCTTCTTATGAAGAGGGTCTTTTTTAATGGAGGGCAAAATGAAAAGAACAAAGGCATTTTTTCTCACGATTTTGGCGGTAATGGGCTTATGCTCATGCGGTGAAAGCACCGAAGTCAAACCCGTAAAGCTGGCAGAGGATTACAAGACCCCGGCTGAGTTCACCATTGACGGCACGGAATACGTCGCAAGCTTCACCCGTGAGGGCGCAGATATGTGGGAGTGTGAGATAACTGCGCCGGAAACTGTCAGCGGTATGGTGATAACCTGCTCAGGAGAAAGCGCACGACTTGAATACAAGGGTTTGACCTACGAAACTGACCGAGGGAACATACCCGAAAGCTCCGCTGTCACAATGACTGCCGCTGTGCTTGACAAGCTTATTTCGCAGAAAGGCGTGACGTATCTCAAAAATGACAAGGGAGATATCACCGCCACGGGTCAAATAAAAGGGCAGGATTTTTCGGCTAAAATCAAAGGCGGAAAGGTAAAAAGCTTGGAGATATCAGGGGAGATAAGCGTAAAATTCACATAAAAAAGGTGCAGAGAAAATCTGCACCTTTCTTATGTATGGAAATGAATTATTTACCAAAGTTTGCGCAAGCGATAACGTTACCGTCCTCGTCCTCAAATCTGAGGTCAGCAATGTAGAAATCAGCCTGGTTTGGAATGCCCCATCTCATAAGTGAAACATACTGTGGTTCAGTTGAGTTTACAAATGTAGCGCCGTCCTTGATACCAGGTCTCATTGTAAGCTCATAGGAACCCCACTCAGAAGTCCACTCAGCCTCGCCGAAGTCATAGAGGTCGTTCCAACTGTTTTCACCTTCACCTGTTGTAGGCTGTGTAACGAATGCACCCATGAAGTTACCAGGAACGAGTGATTTTGTGCCGTCGTCACCTGTGAACTCGCCAACTGCCTTTGTAACTACATCAGCCTTGATAGTGAAGATCTTCTCAAGATCAGCCTCGTGACCCTCAAAGAACTTCTCCATGTGGAACTTGATCTTAGGGATCTTGTAGTTGCCCTGATCGTCCTGATCAAGAACCTCGACCTTGAGCATTGGAACGCCTGCAAGCTCCTCAACAGAGAGGTTTACATGAGACTCATCGTTCTCGTAATCCTTCTCAGCGAAAGGCTCAACGATAGAAGCAACGTCCATATCCTTCTTGAAATATACAGAAGCCTCCTCATAGTTCTTCAGAGTAGCTGGCATTTCGGAAATATCCTTTGCAGCATCGCCCTCAGACTCTGTGCCAGAAGCAGCTGTTGAATCAGCTGTTGACTCGGGAGCGGCTGTTGTTGTAGTAGCCTCTGTTGTTGTAGCAGCTGTAGTTGTTGTTGTAGTAGTTTTTGCCTCAGCCTTTGATGAAGAATCATCAGAGCTGCCGCAAGAAGCGAACATAGCACTTGTAAGTGTAAGTGCAAGAGCGCAAGCTAAAAACTTTTTCATTTTAATAACCTCCGTTTAATTGTCATGCTATACACATAGCCTGACCTATATTTACCTTTGTATTATAACACAACTGTCACATATTTTCAATATACTATTTGCACAATTTAAGCACATGATTTCATATGTTTTGCACAGAAATCGTTTACAAATTAGTGCAGGTTACACAAACGAACAAAAAAACAGAGCTTCCCGAATGACAGAAAGCTCTGTATAAATTCACTTATTCAAGTGTGTTATCTGTGAGAGATTACTTTCTCTTAGAAATAACGATAGCTGCACCAGCAAGTGCTACGCCAGCGAGTGCAAGACCAGCTGTTGCGCCTGTAGCTGCTACGTTGTCAGAAGCTGCTGCTGAAGAAGTAGCTGTTGTTGTTGTGCCAGCCTTTGAAGATGTTGTGCCAGCTGCTGTTGAAGATGTAGCTGCTGCAGAAGACTTGTCGTCCTTCTTAGAATCGTCCTTCTTAGAATCTGTGCCTGAAGGTGTTGAATCAGCTCCAGAGCTTGACTCCTCAGCTACTGGCTTCTTCTGAACTTCCTTCTTGTCCTTGTTAGAACCAGCCTCGAAGAGAACGTTGCCGTCAGCGCCAAGAACCTTCATACCTACAACGTCGATACCCTTAAGGTCTGCTGCCCAGTTGTTGATACCAACTGCTGCGTAATTATCAGCATCGCCGTCTGTTGTTGCGAAAACAGGAGCGTCGCCGAGGTATTCAAGAACGTATGTGCCTTCCTCTTCTGTTGTGTAGCAGAGAGTATCCTTTGGCTTATCGTCCTCAACCCATGAGCCGCCAGCCCAGTCCTTAGCGTTCCAGCCACCAGACTTTGAGTTGAAGTTGATTGATCCGCCACCGCCGATCGTGTTCCAATCGTTGTTGTCAACCTTGATTGTGAATGAAGCACCGTAAACAGTTCCAAGGTCAGCAATAGCATCCTTGTTAGGCATATCTTCGTCCTTACCATTGAAGTATACAGCGAAGAGGTCATCCTGAGTCTGTCTAGCGATTTTAAGAAGGTCATCGCTTACGTTGAGCTTTGTGCCTGCTGCGGATGCTGGGATCATTGCCATAGAAGCTACGATAGCTGCTGCTGACATACCAGCGAGAATCTTAGAAATTTTCATCGTTAATCTCCTCCATATGAATATAGTTTTATGAATTGTCATTCAATTCTAGTCTTATTATAGCAGACTTTCTCCCTAAAATCAAGGGGTTTTCACTTTTTTTATTCCAAAAAGTGTTGAAATTTCTAACAATATTGTCACACTTCTTTTGTGCATTAATCACAGAAAACGTTATCATCTCTTATATTTTACAACAATTTCCCGTCCTATCTGTCATTGAATCTCTGCAAGAACTGCTTTGTTCTTTCATTCTGGGTCTGACCGAAAACTTCCTCCGGAGTACCCTCCTCCACGATATAGCCGTCGTCCATAAAGATAACATGATTTGCCACGTCACGGGCAAATGCCATTTCATGGGTGACGATGACCATGGTCATTTTCTCTTTGGCAAGCTCTTTTATTACCTTTAATATCTCCCCCGTCAGCTCAGGGTCAAGTGCGGAGGTCGGCTCGTCAAAGAAAAGTATCTGCGGTTTCAAAGCCAATGCTCTTGCGATAGAAACTCGCTGCTGCTGACCGCCTGAAAGCTCGCATGGATAAGACTTGCCTTTAGTTTCGAGTCCCATTTTCTTCAGAAGCTCTTCACAGTTGGCTTTTGCCTCGGCTTTTGGCTGTTTAAGGACATGGAGAGGGGCTTCCATTATATTCTGATTTACAGAAAAGTGCGGAAAAAGGTTGAAATTCTGGAACACAAGACCTATTTTCAGGCGGATATCCCTGAGGGTCTTAGAGGGTGCATACACTGCCTTGCCATTTTCTGTATGGAACATATTCACGCCGTCAACGTTTATCTCTCCGCCGTCTGCTTTTTCAAGCTGGTTTATACAGCGCAGAAGCGTTGATTTACCGCTTCCTGACGGACCTATTATTGCGACTACCTCGCCCACCTCAACGTTAAAAGAAATATCTTTGAGTACCTTAAGGCTGTCAAAGCTTTTAGAAATATTTTTCACTTCAAGAATAGCCATATGAGTTCTCCTTATTTATAATAATCGAATTTCTTTTCGATAACGGCAAATGCCACCGTCACAATAGCGTTGAGTACAAAATAGAATGCGCCTGCGATAAAAAGCGGTGTTATTGAGCTATACAGGTTCATTTGCTGTTTTGCCTTCATTGTTATCTCAGCGAATGCGATAACGTTTGCGAGTGAGGTATCCTTTACAAGGACGATGACCTCATTCGATGTGGCAGGGATAACACGCTTTGTGACCTGGGGCAGGATTATTCTGAAAAATGTCTGCATTTTCGTCATGCCGAGCATTGAAGCCGCTTCGTACTGTCCCTTTGGGATAGCCTCGATACCGCCTCTGAATATCTCTGCGAAATACGCCGCATAGTTAAGGACAAAAGCCGTAACAAGGGCGATAAACATATAGTTCTCGTTGTTTTTTATATTGGTGAGCACGTCATAGATACCGCCTGTTTTGCCCTGCTTTGCAGCACTTGCGATAATAAGCGGTACTGCATAGTAGATAGCGATTATCTGAAGCATGAGCGGTGTGCCACGCATGACAAGTATATAGAGATTTGTCAGCCACGAGATAGGCTTGAAGCGGCATTTTTTCAGCATTGTCACAAGCACTCCCACAGGTATTGAAAGCACGATGGTCCATGCGAAAAGCTTCAGTGTATTAGGCAGGAACTCCAGCAGGATCTCCGTGACCTTTTTTACTTCCTCAAAAGTCATAAATATTCATTCCTTAACAAAATATTACGATAACACGTCACCGTATCAGCGTATTAATACATTATACTACATATTTTGCGACTTGTCAAACGGAAAGAGTGAGGAATGAGGAGTGAGGAATGAAGGTATCGCCTGCGGCGATGATTTTTTTATTGCGAACTGCGTTCGTACAATTAACTCACCAACGTTCTTATTAACTTACCTCTTGAAGTATCTCAAACCACAGCTATGCTAATTCCTAATTTCTCATTTGTCATTCCTCACTCCTCACTTTAAATCAGTTCTCTTCGTTTTTCAAGGCAAGCACAGAATCACGGACTTTCGCCATAAGCTCTTCGGGGGTTTCGCCATTAGGATAAATAGGCTCACCGTAAACGACTTTTACTTTATATTTGCTAAGACGCTTCCAGTTGAAAAGCCTTGGGAGCTTTCTGTCTGGCGGGAATATCTCGTGTCCGCCTTTGATGTAGGCTGGTACTATAGGTACATTGGCTTCGATAGCAAGGACGGCTGCACCGCTTTTGAACTTGCCCATTTCACCAGTTTTGCTTCTTGTACCCTCCGGGTGAACTAGCACACCCCATTTCTGACCAAGCTTTTTACGCAGAGCCGCCATGGTTTCGTCTACTCTTCCGCCCCTGTCAACAGGCACCATACCGCCTATTCTTACTATAAGTCGGCTGGCTAAACTGCCGTTGAAAAGCTCTTTTTTCGCCATACAGCAGAATTTTGCAAAACGCTCGTATCTGAAATTCAGGGTGAGGAAGATAAAATCAAAATTTGAAACGTGATTTGCACAGATTATATAACCGTCCTTATCAGGTAGATTTTCCTCGTTGGTGACCCTGACCTCATAGAACGCCGTTACGAGATTTCTGTAAAAGCGGTAAATACGATAGTCTATCTTCTTCTTGTCCAGAGGATAGAGCATTGATCTCACTGTTTGCGGCTTTATGCGGTTTGGGTTTTGAACGAGGGCGATAAGCTTGCCCACTGTCATGTTTTTATCCATGCAGCCGTCAACACGCACACCACTGAACTCCTCTATCTCCAATGCAAGCTCGATAGCTGAGAGGGAGTCTATGGTGAACTCCTGCAAAAATTTTGTACTGAGCTTGACTTCATTCGGCTGAACGTGTGCTATTTTTGCCACGGCGTTTCTCACCATTGACGGGATATCCGACGGGTCGATACTATTTTTCGCCTGCTTTGTAAGGCTGTCAAGGTTATCCTCCATGACCATTTTCTTCAGCAGATAACGCTTTGGCTTGCCGATAGCTGTTCTTGGTATAGAATCCACAAAATGTATGCCGCTTAGTTTCATTGCCTGACCTGCGGAGGAGCTTATCTCTTTTAGCTTTTCTTCCGTCTGCTCACGCTTATCCTCAGCACAGACCACAAAGGCGTGCACCTCGTCATAGCTTCCCTCTTTCGCAGGCACTCCGCAGACCACAAGCTCGTCAACGCTCTCGATGCCCCTATAGACCTGTTCGATATCGTCAGGGGCGGCTTTTTTGCCTGTGGATAGGACGATATTTTCTTTACATCTGCCGAGAATGACGATATTTTTATGCTTATCGAACCTTGCAAGGTCTCCTGACTTGAACCAGCCGTCAGGATTGAAAGCTTCATCTGTGGACTTTTTGTCGCCATAGTAGCCTATCATCATATAAGGTGACTTTATGAGAAGCTCACCGCTGCGGTCGATTTTGACTTTTATATCAGGATACGGCTTGCCGCAGGTGTCAGCATAGACGTGCTTGCCATATGTGCCGATAGTTGGTATGCTCGTTTCGGTCGCACCGTAGTTGTTCACAATATTAAAGCCTGTGCCGTAGAAGAAATCAAATGTATCCTTTGACATTGGCGAGCCTGCGGAGCAGAGAAATCTAAGCTCACCGCCCAAGGCTTTGTGTATCTTTGCAAAGATCTTTTTGCCGCTGTTTATGCCGTAGATCTTACGCTGATGAAGTGCAACAGGAAACATTTTCTTGAAAAGTGCTGAAGATACTTTGCTTGCGTTGATCTGCTGCATTATCTGGGTTTTCAAAAGCTCATAGACCTTTGGCACGCCTGGGAAAACTGTCGGCTTGAAGTTTTGGAAGCCTGCGGAAAGACCCTTTGCACTGAGAGACTCAATAAAGCACACTGTTCCACCTGTGAGGAGAGGGGCTAAGACCTGTGCAAAAAGTCCGTAGATATGGCTGTTTGGCAGGATTCCGAGATAGCGTTCGTTATCGGTTATGCCGTTGCACTGGCAGACCATTTTGCAGGAATTTATTTGTGAATCGTGGGTGTGCATGATGCCTGAGGCTGTTCTTGTCGTACCGCTGGAGAAGATTATCACTGCGATATCAGGGTCGCCTACTTCACCTTGGCGGAGTATATTTTCCCCTGAACCGTCTAGTCTGTCAAGCTGGTTTTGGATATCGAGAACAGGTATATTTTTCACGCTTGTAAGCTTCTTTGCCGCCTTTTGAGAAGCGACAACGCACACAGGCTGTGACTTTTTCACCAGTGCGACAAGCTCTGCCGCAGGAAGCGAATAATCCAAAAGGACGGCTGTGGCGTTTAGCTTTGCACAGGCGAGAAATGCGATATTCCACTCAGGTCTGCCCTCGGAGGCGATACAGACCCTATCCCCTGCCACGACGCCCATGGCTTTAAGGCGGCTGCAAAAAATATCAGCCTGCTGCAAAGTTTGTCCGAATGTATATTCCTTTGTTTCACCCTCGTCATTCATCATCACGAGAGCGGTCTTGCTATAGCGGTTTATTGCCGTTTTTCTAAATTCGTTATAAATGTTCATGGCAGTTTCCTTTCCGCACCTCAGACTTTCTGAGAGTTGCCCTTCATTGTATGTTCAAGTGCCTCGACAGCTTTTTCGGAGCTGTCAAGGAGGTTTTTGAGATTTTCCTCACCCAGTGCGTCAACGAACACGCTGAAATATTTTTCAAGACGCTGCTGCTTTTCTTCAATTGACTTTTCACCTTTTGGGAGGAGTTTCACCTGCACACGGCGTTTATCCTCAGGGTCACGCACAAGGCTAACAAAGCCTTTTTTCTCCATTGTGCTGAGAACAGAGGTCACACGCTGACGTGATATCATAAGGTCACGGCTTATGTCTGAGGGGTAGACTATGCCCTCGGCTGTGCTAAGATAGACTATCACTTTGCTTTCGCCCTGAAAAAGCTCTGCAAGGTCGTCCATATATCCTGTTTCAAAAAATCGTCTGAAAACTTCTCCAAAACGCTGGGCTGTTTTATCGTTCATTGTTATTCCTCCAAATGTCAAGGCGGTTGATCGTCAACACTGTTGATTATACACCCTGTTGATGAATTTGTCAAGTGCTATGGGCGGTATGGTACAAATGCCCTTGACAAAATGTCTATATCATACTATAATAATATGGTATAAATCTTTCGGCAAATGCCGAAACACCGAAAGGAGGATATGCTTTTCAAAGGTCGAAAGGCATGATCTGGATATGATAAAGGACGTACAGGAAAAAATTCTTCAGTTAAAGAAAGAAAACGATATTTGTATACTTGCGCACAGCTATCAGGCTAAGGAGATAGTGGAGATAGCAGATATTACAGGTGATTCATACAAGCTAAGCGTTGAGGCGCAGAAGGTCTCAAACAAAAATATACTTATGTGCGGAGTGCATTTTATGGCTGAGGCGGCAAAAATGCTCAACCCTGACAAGAACGTATATCTTGCAAATCCATCGGCAGGCTGTCCAATGGCAGAGCAAATGGAACCTGAGATGATAGAAATGATAAAGGCGCAGGAGCCTGACAGAAAGGTAGTATGCTACATAAACACCACAGCCGCACTCAAGAGGGTTTGCGACGTTTGCGTTACTTCCTCATCTGCGGTGAAGATAGTAAAGAACATGGACGCTGACAAGATACTGTTCATTCCTGACTGCAATCTTGGTGCATTCGTAAAAAAAGCCTGTCCTGAAAAGGATATAATGCTTTTGCAGGGCGGATGTCCTGTTCATGCGTCGGTAACAAAGGCTGACATGATAGCGGCTAAGACGGCTCACCCTGATGCACTGGTGCTTTGTCACCCTGAGTGTATCCCTGCTGTAAGCGAAATGGCTGATTATGTTGGTTCGACTTCTGGAATAATGAATTTTGCGGCTGAGTCTGACGCAAAGGAGTTCATCATAGGCACTGAGATATCTATTGCGGAGCATTTGCAGTACAGATTCCCTGAGAAGGAGTTTTACATACTCTCAAAGAAGATACTTTGTCCTAACATGAAGCTCACCACTCTTATGGATGTTTACAAGACTTGCGAGGGCATCGGCAACGGCGGCGGTTTTGAGATAAAGATGACAGACGAGGAGATAACCTCTGCAAGAAAATGTATCGACGAAATGATACGTCTTGGGGGCTGATATAATGGATAATTACACCATAAAGATCGCAAAAGGGCTTGCAAACAACGCAGACGCCAGACTCATAAGACAGCAGGTATTCGTTGAGGAGCAGGGCTTTGTGAACGAATTTGACGATATCGACCATGAGGCTTATCATGCTGTTATCTACACAGGAGGATATCCCATTGCAACAGGCAGGCTGTTTGACGAAAATGGCGAAGCGCACATTGGACGTATCTGCGTGAGAAAGGCATATCGTGGCAGAGATCTTGGCAGAATGATAGTGGAAGCCCTTGAAAAGCAGGCTGAAAAAGTGGGCTACAAGGAAGTCGGCTTATCGGCGCAAACGAGAGTACAGCAATTTTACGAGAAGCTTGGCTACACTGCGTATGGTGATGTTTACAAGGACGAATACTGTCCGCACATTGCAATGAAAAAGACCCTTTCAGGGGAATAGATATGAAAAAGGACGACTTGGGGTCGTCCTTTTTTTGTGGCGTTTAATGAACAAAACAGTTTGTAATTGAAACGAACGAGAGTGGCGGGACGTCGAGGGCGCCGTCCCCTACACAAAAAAATTGCGCCGCTCCCCTACATAAATGTATTGATAAAAAACGATAATAATATAAATTTTTGTAGGGGCGAACAGCGTTCGCCCGTTTACCGCAAGATTGCCCACCGCTCGCAAGATACCAATTCGCCCCACAAAAATTGCACATAATTTGCGCACAAAAAAAGGACGGAAGCGATTCCGTCCTTGATTTTTTTAGCTATTTACTGTTTCCTTGATAGCGTCAACTATTTCAGGGAAATACCAGCCGCCCTCGGATCTGTTGAGAAGTCCGAAGTTCTCACCGTTTCCTATTCTTGTGCCGTTATCCCACCAACAGCATGGTACGCCATACTGCTTTGCGGTGCTGAGATAATCCTTTACACACTGAACTCTCGCTTCTGTATTAACCTTATTTACAGAGCCGAACTCACCGATTATTACAGGTATTCCCTTGCTGAGGAACACTTCATTGATATCGGTAAAGAGTGTTGTGATAGAAGAGTCGATACTTGTATACTGATCTGTGCCTGCGGTATCAAGTGCAAATGAATATGGCAGATAAGCGTGGATAGAAACTATTATCTTATCGTCGCCCTGCGGAACTTCCAAAGCTTCCATGTTCTGCTTTGTTGATGATGCGGCATATGGTGTCACCATTATACATCTGTTAGGATTGTTTCCGCCAGAAGCACGGACAGTTTCAACAAACGCCTTTGCATACTGATTTACGACCTCTCTTGACTCAGCGTCGCCTATCCACTCGTTGCCCTCGCCTCTAAGTCTAGGCTCGTTCACGCCCTCGAAAATGAGGTGTTCGTCATAGCCCTGAAATCTGTCGCATATCTGCTTCCAGAGGGCTTTGAGCTGCTCTATATCCTTATCGGCACGGTCTTTCTTAGGCATATACCACTCCTCGTGGTGGGTGTTGAGGATAACGAACATTCCGTTGTCGATACCGTAATCGACAATTTCCTGAACTCTGTTCATCCATGCTTCGTCAACTGTATAGTTCTCGTCCATGTGAGTACCCCATGAAACAGGAAGTCTGAACACGTTGAAGCCTGCGTCCTTGACCTGGTCTATCATCAATTTTGTGGTTTCCACATTTCCCCATGAGGTTTCAGCGTCAACGCCTGAGCCGCCTGTGGAATCCATGGTATTGCCAAGACTCCAGCCCACTTTCATCTGAGCCACAAGGTCTTTTGCAGTGGTCACTGTCATAGGGTCATTGGTATGCTTCTGAGTATTTTCTGTAGCTGAGGAATCTTTCTCAGCCTTTGAGGAGTTGTCCGAACTGCCACAGGCTGTCATCATTGATACGCCCATTGCAAGGGAAAGCACTGCTGCAAGTAGTCTTTTGATTTTCATATTTTGGTTTTCCTTTCTCACCATATAAAATAATAACATTTATATTTTAGCTCATTAATGTGGATTTGTCAATAGGAATAATAAAATTAGATAAACGCACAAAGTTCTGTTGAAATGTGACTATATATACAAAATTTGTTTTTTGTTATTCATTTTGCCCATTGACAATTATAATCATAAACTGTATAATTTAAACATAGAGTATTTAATTTGAAAATTATATGGGGGGGTACAACTATGAAAGCTAAACACGTTGGCATAATAATATGGATAATCGTTGCTGCCTCTTTTATATTTTGTTTTTGGTATTTTGGCATAAAGAACATAGTTTCTTCTGATGAACCTGAAGATGATGAAAGCGGGATAAATACCTTTAACTACAGCTGTCCCCATGACGATACCTATCAGGAACCAACGCTGAATATGGGAAAATATTATCCAAACGGAGATACAAGCAAAGATTATTTTATAATAGGAGAAAACAACACTCTGAAATACAGCGGAGATTCGGAATATCTTTGCAATAAGCTGTTTACGTTTTATGACGAGACCGCAAAGCAGGATACGATAAAAATGTGGTCTGAAACCAGAACATATACTATTAAAACCTATCACGAAGCAAGAGATCAGATACTAATTGAATTTGACTATGGAAAACATGAAAATGCTTTCGCTTTAGCATTTAATTATGTTGATGAAAACACATTCGTCGCCGTTGATACTTACATTCGTGTTCCCGACGATTCTGCCGCTGAATCGGAATCTTATTCCGACGATGTTTCGGTAAATGAAAGCAAAATTTCATAGTAAAAAAAACTTCAATGGCGAAAAAACGTCATTGAAGTTTTTATTTATGTTTTATGTTTCAGCCGGCTTTTCCGGAATTATCGGGGTAAGCTTTCCGTCACGGAGAAATTCTATGTAATCTTCTATGGAATTGATAGGCTCGTCAGTTGCAACACCGCTGATACGGCTGTCCTCCACCCACAGGTGGTGATTGTCCGTACCGCCTGTTTGCTTGAAGCCGAACTGTTCGGCATACCACTTTGCACGCTGATTATAGACCTCTTTGCCGTTGCCGCTGTTATAGACCTCAACGCCGTCTATCCACTTCGGCAGGAGCTTTATTTCATGGATATACCAATCCGCTTCACGAAAAGGGTGGGCATGGACTAACACGCCACCTGCTTTATGCACTCTGTCGGCAAACTGATAAAAGCTTATATCACTGATGTTATCATTGGCAAGAAGAAAGTCCTTGTCGATACCATAGGTCAAAAGGTCTGCGCCAAAGTAAGAATACTCCAGACCGAAAAAGACTTTCAGACCTATCTTGTCACCCACTTCTTTGGCATTCTCATAGCCCTTGCAGAACTTGTTCACTCTGTCCTCCCAACTGTCAAAGTTGGTGACAGCACAGTTGCCGTTGAAAAAGTGATCGGTGACGATGATCCCGTCATAGCCTAGGGCTTTATAACGCCTTGCCTGCTCTGCTCCGCTTGCAGAGGCACAGCCGCTTCCCTCGGCGGTATGCAGGTGTGTTTCATACCTGAACATCAGAAGTCCACGCCTCTGTTGATGACCTCCATGCACATTCTGCCGTTATGATAAGGGCATTTCCATGGACCTACTATCTCTTTCCAATCATGCGGCTTATGGTCATAGGAAACCTCGGCATACCACTCTGAGCCTTCTCTCTTGTCGATTATCTCAGCCTTGATATATTCCCACACGCTTCTTGCACTTTCAAGGAACTTCTTTTCTCCGCTGTGCTGATAAGCGTTGATGAAGCCAACAACAGACTCGGCTTCTACCCACCATACACGCTTCTTGTCTATCTTATCGTTCTCACGCTCGTTGTTCAGTGCGCCGTTATCAAGGGCGATGTTCTGAATATTATGAGAGATCTTAAGATCCATTTCAGCAAACTGCTTTTTAAGCTCCTCGTCACCCAAAGTATCGCAGGCAAGGTCCATAAGCCATGTTGCTTCGATATCGTGACCAAATGAATGGATATCTCCCACAAGGTCAAACTTTGTGTCAAAGAAAACTTTCAGAGCGTTTGTTTCAGGAGTATAAACAATATCTCTCATCTGACCAAGCTGGAATTTAAGCCTTTTAGCAACTTCCTCGTTGTGGTCTGCCTTATAAAGCTCGGTATAAGCTTCGATAAGGTGGAGGATAGCGTTCATTGTCTTATCAGCATGCAAGCCATTCTCAGAAAGAGCGTCATTTGATACCAGGTTCCACTGTCTGTCAAAAGCTTCTCTGTAGCCATACTCGTCGAGAGTGTTGTTCTCGATATCGTGGAAAAGCTTATATGCAAGCTCCAGAGCTTCCTTATCTCCGCTTGCGTTATAGTAGCATGACAGTGCATAGATAGCAAATGCGATGTTGTATGTATGCTTCATAGTGTCGGCAGGCTCGCCCTTATAGTTCATCATCCAATAAACTCCGCCGTACTCATAGTCGATACAGTGGTTTTTGATAAACTCGTAAGCGTGGCGTGCGTTGTCAAGAAGTGTCTTATCGCCCAGAGTGATATACGCTTTTGAATAGAACCAAAGTATTCTTGCGTGGAGGATAACGCCCTTATCAGCCTGCTTATCCAGCTTGAGGTCATAGCTCATAAAACCGTAAAATCCACCGTTCTCATCATCTCTCAGCTTGTTCCAGAAGGGAATGATATGTCCTGTAAGTTCCTTTTTGACTTCTTCAATTATCATCGTAAAAACTCCTTTTAAAATATATTGTCTACGATTTTTCTATTTCAACATTTCTTTAATATTTCTATTTCAATATTTTTCTTGCCTCAACATAAAATCTCTTATCCTCGGCATGACCCATGGAGAACGTTTTTCTTGGCAGTGCGCCGTCAACGATAACTGTAGGGAAAAGCTCTTCCTTGCCCATGTCAGGGAGCATAAAGCCTATTGAGTTTTCCTTTGCGGAAAGCTCTCTTATGACCTCTGCACCGTGGATATAGTCCACCTTGCCGCCCTTTTCCTTGATATAGCTGTCAAGGAAATTCTGCAATGAGCCGACAGTGAGCTTTGAAGTTGGCTTATGTATATAGAGAGTCTTTTCCTCGCCGTTGTCGCAGACAACTATTGCCTGCTCTGACTTTTCCTCAGAAAGCTCAAGAGCCGCTGTCATTTCGCTCATAAGAGCCTTTGTATCAACGTCTGTAACTATCCTATGGATAGCTTCAAATTCAAGTGCAGGCGAATGGAGATTCACTATCTCCACAAGGGCATATCTGCAAAGTGCATTGCTCATGTCCTTATCAGGGTTCTCTCTCTTCTGCTCCTCGTAAAATTCCTTTGCAGTAGCAAGAGAATGGTTGCCGTCACCCATAGCGTAAACGAGCGGTGAAGTTTCCTTAAGACCATACTTTGTATTGCAAGCGTCGATATCACCAAGCTTTTCAAGTGCGGCTATTATCTTTTCCTGCATAGGCTTTTCAATAAGATAGCCTGCGATATGACCACCCTTTTTCATAAGGTCAAAGTCATAGAGCTTTTTCATTTCTCCCTTGTGGGCTTCAAGCGGCTCAACAACGTTTTTTTCTGTATCGTCAACGAGTATCATGATATGCGGCAGCTCAACAGGTGCGCCACGTCTTACCTTTATTCTAGGCGGTATTCTCTCCACAACTGTGGCTTCTGTTGCTCTTACGGCAGACTTCGAGCCTTTGCGGTAGTCATACTCTTCAAGGTCGATAGCGCCAACAATGCCTGCTCTGACCTTTCCGTCAGACTGTGTTCTTTCAACGTATATCATAGCGTCCTTATACTCTTCAAAAACGCCCTCGCTGATATAGCTGTCCATATTCTTATGTATGTCGGCTATTCTTTCATCAACGTTATCGTCCTCCAGATAGACCTCAGGCAGGATAAGGTTAAGTGCGCTTTTTGCACCCTCTGTTATCTTTTCCACGTCAGCCCAATACTCAGGCTCAGAGGTATACTGGTCGCAGGCAACTACTGCCCATTTTGACATATCGGCGTTCTTAGGCAGAAGTATATCTGCGCTTTTAAATGCTGTTGACATTTCACTACACTCCTATTATTCTTATATCCAAAACAGGACGGCTGTTTTCACCGTCCTGCATATTGTTTTTATTTCTCAGAGCTGTCAGAGCTATTCTCTGCCTGCTCGGCTTCGTCAGCCTGTACACCGTTTCCAGCACCACAGCAGTTCTTATACTTCTTGCCGCTTCCGCATGGGCAAAGATCGTTCCTGCCCGGCTTCTTAGCTTTTCTTACGGTCATGTTATGATGCTCGCCCGGCTTGAGAACGTCCTCTCTCTTTGGAGCGGCGCTGTTCTTCCTTACCTGAATGGTGAACAACATTCTTACAGTATCTTCACGGATAGAAGCTACCATATCGTCGAACATATCCATACCTTCCATACGATACTCGACTACTGGGTTCTTCTGACCGTATGAACGCAGACCGATACCCTTTTTCAGCTCGTCCATATCGTCGATATGTGCCATCCACTTTGTATCGACAACTTTAAGCAAAACGACTCTCTCTATCTCATGAAGAAGCTCCTGACCAAGGTCTTCCTCACGCTTTGCGTATATCTTCAAAGCTCTGTCTTCAAGGAGGTCAACGATATCCTTCTTTGTTATCTCGTCAAGCTCCTGTGGGGTATAGTTGAAGTCGTCCTCAACTGTGATTATGCCCATAAGTCTGTCCTTAAGACCCTGCAGGTTCCAGTTATCCTGAACGTCCTCGTCAGTGATATACATATTTACAGAATCCTCAACGAACTCCTTTATCATGCCGAGGATATTTTCATGGAGATCTTCTCCGTCAAGCACCTGCTGTCTTTGCTTATAGATTATCTCACGCTGTGTGTTCATAACGTCGTCGTAGTTAAGGACGTTCTTTCTGATGTTGAAGTTTCTGCCCTCTATCTTCTTCTGTGAAGATTCGATAACACCTGTGAGCATTTTTGACTGGATAGGAGTATTCTCGTCCACCTTGAGAGTGTCCATCATGGCTGTTATTCTCTCGCCGCCGAAAATTCTCATAAGGTCGTCTTCAAGTGAGAGGAAGAATGTGCTTTCGCCCGGGTCGCCCTGACGGCCTGAACGTCCTCTGAGCTGATTGTCGATACGTCTTGACTCGTGTCTTTCTGTACCGATGATATAAAGTCCGCCTGCTTCTCTAACCTTTTCTGCAAGCTCCTTTACCTCTTCTGAATACTTTGCATAGAGCTTCTTATACTCTGCTCTTGCAGCCAGAACTTCCTCGTCCTGAGTATTTGAGAAGCCTGCTGCCTCGACAGCCACTTCCTCAGAATAGCCCATTTTCTGAAGATCTGCAAGGGACTTATACTCAGCATTACCGCCAAGCATGATATCAGTACCACGTCCTGCCATGTTGGTAGCGATAGTAACAGCACCGTATTTACCTGCCTGTGCAACTATCATAGCCTCACGGTCATGGTGCTTGGCATTAAGCACTTCATGCTTGATGCCCTTATTTTTCAGCAGTCTTGAAAGATACTCTGACTTCTCAACGGAAACAGTACCAACGAGGACAGGCTGTCCCTTTTTATGGCACTCTATCACCTGCTCGATAACAGCGTTGAACTTGCCCTTTTCTGTTTTGAAAACAACGTCAGGGTGGTCAATTCTGATAACAGGCTTATTTGTCGGTATCTCGATAACGTCGAGCTTATAGATCTCTCTGAACTCGTCCTCCTCAGTAAGTGCAGTACCTGTCATACCTGACAGCTTGCCATACAGACGGAAGTAGTTCTGATATGTGATAGTAGCGATAGTCTTTGACTCTCTTGCTATCTCAACGCCCTCTTTTGCTTCGATAGCCTGATGCAGACCGTCATTGAAACGTCTGCCCTGCATGATACGGCCTGTGAACTCGTCTACGATAAGAACTTCTCCGTCCTTAACAACGTAGTCGATATCCTTTTTCATAACGCCGTTTGCCTTGATAGCCTGATTGATGTGATGAGCAAGGGTCATATTATCAGCGTCCATAAGGTTTATAACGTTGAACGCCTTTTCTGCTTTCTTAACACCGCTCTTTGTAAGAGTTGCGGTCTTAGCCTTTTCGTCGATGATATAGTCGCCGTCCAGAAGGTCGTTATCTGCCTTATCGTCCATTTCAACAACTGTAACAGGTTTCAGGGTCTTTGCAAATCTGTCGGCAAGTGAATAAAGTTTTGTTGACTTGTCGCCCTGACCTGAAATGATAAGCGGAGTTCTTGCTTCGTCTATGAGGATAGAGTCCACCTCGTCCACGATAGCGAAAGCGTGCTCTCTCTGAACCTTATCTTTCTTATAGATAACCATGTTGTCACGGAGGTAATCAAATCCGAACTCGTTATTTGTACCATATGTAATATCGGCGTTATAAGCTTCCCTCTTCTGCTCCTTGTTCATGCCCGTAAGCACAACGCCGATAGAAGTGTTCAGGAAGTGGAACACCTTGCCCATTTCCTCAGACTGGAACTTAGCAAGATAGTCGTTTACTGTTACAACGTGAACGCCATTTCCTGTAAGGGAGTTAGCATAAGCCGCCAGACAAGCAACGAGAGTTTTACCTTCACCTGTTTTCATTTCGGCGATACGTCCCTGATGAAGAACGATAGCACCGATTATCTGAACAGGATAAGGCTTTTTGCCAAGCACTCTGAACGCAGCTTCACGGCAAACCGCAAGAGCGTCAGGAAGAACGTCATCAAGAGTTGAAAGCTCGTCCAGCTTGCCCCTCAGAATGGCAGTCTGTCCGCCCAGCTCCTCGTCAGACATATCGGCATACTTACTTTCAAGCTCGAGTACCTTATTCTTTATAGGCTCGATCTTGGCAAGCTCTTTTTTAGAATAGTTGCCGAATATTTTATCAAATAATCCCATGTTTCAATCCACCTTTATTTATTCTCCTGCCAGAATTTATGGCAGGAAAAAGTTAAAAAATATACTATGCTATAAATACACTATTATATTATACAATATCCCCTTTTAAAAGTCAAGCAATTTATGTGACGTTTTACAAACAAAAAACGACGGACAGTGTTTTCTCACTGCCGCTGCACCAATGGACTATTTCTGCATTAGCCTGTATTCGCTGATACCTGTCAGCACTGTAAACGCCACCTGACGCTGATAGTCCTCGTTCTCCAATTTCTGAGCCTCCTCAGGGTTTGAAAGAAAACCACACTCTATCATAACCGCAGGATTTTTGGTATTATTAAGTAGATAAAGCTCGTCGCCCACGGGTTTAGTTTCTCTGGTATTGTCAGGCTGCAAGAGGGCAACGAACTGTTTTTGCATCACTCCCGCAAGCTTCTCACCCTCGGCATTGTCTTTAGAATAGAACATCTGCGCACCGCTGTAGCGGCTGTCGGTAAACTGATTTTGGTGTATGGAAACTGATATACCATCGGAATATTTCGAGAATATGGCAAGGCGGTTTTTCATATCGGACTTTTTCTGCTCCCCAAGCCCCTCTGTGCCTTTGTCATAGATAGAGATATCGCTTTCACGGGTGCAAACAACATCATAGCCGAGAAGCTTCAGACCGTCACGGAGGCTTTCCGCCACCGCAAGGTTTATCCCCTTTTCAGGCGTGCCGTCAACGGATACACAGCCTCCGTCCATACCGCCGTGACCTGGGTCGATGACCACCACAGGCTTATCCATGGTCGTTTTCACCGCCCCACCTGTCATGACGGCTTCACCGTTGTTTTTGCCATACCAGCACACTGCCGCAAAGCCTGCTATCACCACACAGCACAAAATATTCTGCAATCTTCTGAACATAAATCCGCCCTCCTAGTTTTTGTCCTTTGTACAAGTTATGCGGACAAAGGACGGCTTATGCAAAAAAAAATCACCGCACCACGAGAGGGTACGGTGATAAAATATTCAGCACACAGATAATATGCCAATATACGGGTGAACGCTGTTCACCTCAGCATATATCAGGCTGAAAAGACTATTTCTTTTTACGCTTTGCACATATCGCCAAACCTGCTCCAGCGGCTATTATTGCGGCTGTAACGCCTGCCGCCGCACCTGTTGACGGATTTGTTGACGAATCGGTATTATAATTCTTTGAAGCCTGAGAGCCTGCTGTTTTGTCAGGGTTAGAAATATCATTTGAAGTGTTCTTCTTTTCTACATATGTAAAGTTTGCTCCGCCCACAACGTCCCCAAGCTTATACTCGTCATATGACTCTGCAAGGGTGCTTTCATTATTAGGGACTTTGTTTTCGCCCATGGTGCTTATTGTTACAGAAAGCTCATCATAGTCGCTGTTAAGCTTTGCAAGATACGCCTGAAACTCCTCTGATGTGACTTCCTTTCCCTTGATGGTGTATGAAGTCACGCCTTTTTTGCTGTCATATTCTGCGGTGCAGATATCAGCGGTAAGACATTCACCAAGACAGCTAAAAAGCTTTCTCACTGCGTAATGCTCCTTGCCGTCCTCTGCATATCTATCCTCTGAGAGGTATGTTTTTTCGCCAGTCTGCTTGTTTACATAAGGCTTGAAGCCGAAGCCGTTCTCACCGTCGCCATGGTCGTTCGACACATTGGTATCCGCCAAAAAGCCTGCATTGCCCATACCGATAACGTCATAAAGCCTTAAAGCAGTACCTTCATCTAAGAGGTCAGCAATACCGCCGATAACAAAGTCAGGAACGCCGTCAAAGTTTAAATCCTCAAACCAACTGTTATAGCTCCAATCAACATCACTAGCAATTTCATAAGGAGCGTCAGCCATTATCTCTTTAAGAAGATCGAGCATCTCGACTATTACGCTTGTCATATCGTCCTTTTTGTTCTCCGCCGTCATGACAACGCAGTTATACTCGTTATACATTTCCAGAAGCTTATCAGCGTCAGCCTTTGCAGTTTCATCTGATGTCAGCTCTGTATTTTCCACTTCAAGAGGGATAAATCTGCTGAGGGTGGATTTATAGTTATAATACTCGCTCTCGCTGACCTCTTTGCCGTCTGTTTTGTAAACAGTGCTGTCAGTTTCCAAATCGTATTCTTCCGAGCAAAGCTCCTTTTCAGTAACGCCTTTTTCAGGGTCAAAGGTCATAGTTTTTATCTTATCGTTACTTGAAAAATATGATACCTCCCCTGTATAAAGATCTCTGTAAGGCATATAATCAAAGCCCATAAATCCCGGAAAATACTGTCCGTTTGCAACAGTGTCATCTATCTTTATCTCCTTGCCGTCCCTGGTAAGAATAGAATAATGTCTGTCGCCGTCAGCCATTTCACCGCCTATTATAAACTCAGGCACACCGTCATAATCCAGATCCATGAACCATGAGCCATAGTCGAAATAGGTCTTATCGCCGTCTGCAACACTGTCCATACTCTTTAAAATATCAGGCAGCTTGCCGTCTATGAAATTGACGAAGTCTTCTCCTGCGTCCTTATCAAGAACATAGGAAGCGTCTGCCGAAGCTGTAGTGAACATCATGCTCGCTGACATAATGACCGCAATTGCCGCCGCACTTATCTTTTTTATCATACATATCACCCCATAAAATAGTTTTCATACATATACCTACTTAATATTTCATACATATACCTACTTAATATATAACATATATCAAATAAAAAGTCAAGAAAAAAACTGACCAAAGCACACACTTTGGTCAGTTTATCACTTTTTAGGAAAGGGTATTTAGCAATATTGTATTATTGCAGGTCGCCTCTGTTAAATTCTGAAAGCTCAAGACCCTCGTTTCTTTCAAGCGCCCAGCGGATATTCCACTCGCTTGTGAAAAGAAGCAGATAGTTGTCACGGAAGTCCTTGACAAGCTTTGTGTCACTTGAAAGCTTCAATGTCTTAGGGTCGATATCCTTGTTATCTATCCAGCGGATATAAGAATAAGGCAGACCCTCTTTGAAGAGGTCAACGTTGTACTCATTTTTCATTCTGTATTCAAAAACTTCAAGCTGAAGAACGCCCACAACGCCCACGATAACTTCTTCCATACCGCTGTCAGGCTCATGGAATATCTGTATCGCACCCTCTTGTGCGATCTGTGTTGTACCCTTTACGAACTGCTTTCTTTTGAGGGTATCCTTCTGACGGACTCTCATAAAATGCTCAGGTGCAAAGGTCGGGATAGACTCGAACTCGAACTTTTTCTTTGGCGAGCAGATCGTATCGCCAATAGCGAAGATACCTGGGTCAAACACACCGATTATATCTCCTGCATAGGCTTCGTCGATTATCTCTCTTTCCTGAGCCATTATCTGCTGAGGCTGAGAAAGTCTGAGCTTTTTATTGCCCTGAACATGGAGAACTTCCATATCCTTATCGAACTTTCCTGAGCAGATACGCAGGAAAGTGATACGGTCACGGTGAGCCTTGTTCATATTAGCTTGTATCTTGAACACGAAAGCCGAGAACTCAGGGTCGAACGGATCTATGATACCGGCAGAGGAATTTCTCGGAGTAGGAGAAGTTGTCATTTCGAGGAAGTTTTCCAAAAACGGCTCGACGCCGAAGTTTGTAAGAGCAGAGCCAAAGAACACAGGCGAAAGCTCACCCTTTCTCACCTTTTCGATATCGAACTCATAGCTTGCGCCATCGAGAAGCTCGATATCATCGCAGAGAGTTGAGTGGAGATCCTCGCCGATAAGGCTGTCAAGTGACGGGTCGGAGAGGTCGACTTCTGTAGCTGCCACCTGATGCTGTCCACCGCTTGCCTCAAAAGAGATTATATGCTTTTTATCTCTGTCATAAACGCCCTTAAACTCTTTGCCCGAGCCGATAGGCCAGTTCACAGGATAGGTCTGGATACCAAGCTCAGACTCTATCTGCTCCATAAGATCGAAAGGATTTCTGGACTCACGGTCCATTTTATTTACGAAAGTAAATATAGGGATATGGCGCATAACGCAGACCTTGAAAAGCTTTCTGGTCTGATTTTCCACACCCTTTGAAGCGTCTATTACCATTACGGCTGAGTCTGCAGCCATAAGAGTACGGTAGGTATCCTCAGAGAAGTCCTGATGTCCAGGAGTATCCAGGATATTTATACAATAATTTTTATACTGAAACTGCATAACAGAAGAAGTAACAGAGATACCTCTTTGTTTTTCTATTTCCATCCAGTCTGAAACAGCATGGCGGGAGTTCTTTTTACCTTTAACAGCACCTGCCTGAGCTATTGCACCACCATAGAGCAGAAATTTTTCCGTAAGAGTTGTTTTACCTGCGTCAGGGTGGGAAATTATCGCAAAAGTACGGCGGCGTTTGATCTCATCTTCAAGCTTACCCAAAATTATTCCTCCATATTTCATTGCATTTTTAAACATACCTTGTTAGTATAGCACAGTATCGCTTAAATTGCAAGAGATTTTTTATGAAGAAAGCGGCGTTTGTAGAATGAGGAGTGAGGAATGAGGAATGAGGAATTATGGTATCGCCTGTCGGCGATAATTTTTTTGTAGAGGCGACCGCTGGTCGCCTGTTTCTTGTTTGCCAAACTTGCGTTATCCCCCATATTATTTTTTGCATTTTTCAATCCATGTAGGGGAGCGACGCTGTCATTCCTCACTCCTCACTCCTCACTCCTCACTCCTCACTCCTCACTTAAACCGCTCCTCACTTAACTTCGTTCCTCACTTAAACAGCCGTTGACATTCTCCACAAACTGTGCTAAAATCAAATTATAAGCAATCAACTATCAAACCTACAAAGGAGGCTGTTTTATGAAAGATCTGCTCGAACTTATGAAAACCAGAAGGAGTGTACGAAAATACAAGCCTGACATGATACCTCAGGACGTTCTCGACCGCATCATAATAGCAGGAACTTATTCCGCCACAGGAAGAAACTTGCAGTCACCTATTATAATTGCTGTCACCAACAAGGAAATGCGTGACAAAATTTCTGAGATGAACAGAAAGATAGGCGGCTGGGCTGAGGGCTTCGACCCGTTCTATGGTGCGCCTGTTATTCTTATTGTACTAGCTGACAAATCCTGCCCGACTTATATTTATGACGGAAGTCTTGTTATGGGAAATCTTATGCTTGCCGCTCACAACGAGGGCGTTGGAAGCTGCTGGATACATCGTGCAAAGGAAGAATTTGAGTCCGAAGAAGGCAAGGAGATCCTCCGCAGCCTTGGTATCGAGGGCGAATACGAGGGCATCGGTCACTGCGCACTCGGCTACACTGAGGGTGAATATCCCGAGGGTCACGAAAGAAAAGACAATTGGGTATACTATATCAAATAATCCTGACAAACTATCTAACAAAAAAGGCGCTGTAAAAAAAGCGCAACAAAGCCCGTGGATTCCCTCGATATGGAAGCCCACGGGCTTTAATATATCA